>NZ_JAPMOU010000044.1 GCF_028858535.1 Spartinivicinus poritis | reverse complement strand
AGCATTTGTAGCGCTGAGAACACCTCCGCTACCAGGTAAGCTACTAAATATAGCTTAGGCATGATGATAATTAGGTAAATCTATAGATAGCCTCTTTTTCTACTTTTTACAATTAAGCTCTAGATATTATGTATTATATGGATCAAGTATTATTAAAGTTATAGCTGTATAAAAGTAAATCATGTAATGTTCATTGGAAATCATTTTCATCAGCTAGCCCTATAAAAAATCTTCACACAAGGGATATATGTTCCCTTTGTGCACAATTACTGATGGGACACAAAATAGCTGAAATATATCTTATCAGCCCAAAACTCATTAATCTGTGATTTTGCTACATATTAAGGTGTCCCCTCGGTAACCATGCGTAGAGTGAAGATTTTTTATGGCTCCGCACACTCTCCAAGGGAACACAGATGAAGTATTAGCCATCATGGCTCGCACCCATCGTTGTAGCTTCATGATTGAAAACTGCAATAGCCGACTCAGGCTGACTATCGACCAACGAAAACCCCTCAATAATAGTTCGACAACTCATGTTAAATCATCGGCCATTTCAGCGGAGTCATCACACTCATCTGGTCGGGAAAACCCCTGCTGGTTGTGTGGTGGGACTGGCTTTAAGGTGTTTTAAGATGTTGGCTTTTTATTCTCTGTTTCTAGGTTCTTGATCTTTTGAGCCTCGATCACATAAAAAAAAGCGTCTATGGCAAATATCAGGCTCAGGTTGATTATGGTTTACTCTGCAAGTTTTCGTAATGTAATGGATTATTCTACGATGAAAAGTATACAGCCTTTGCCAGCTTTAAACATAATAGCTGAATCTGTCACTCAGCTCGAGACCCAGTCATTCCTTAAAAAATCGTCGCAGCCCCGTTTCCGTCTGACCGAGGAGGGAAGTAGTCTGTTTGAGCGCTCAATAAGAAGGGGTAGTACCCATTTTCAAAGTGTGGAACTTAAGAACCTAGTATCATCTGTTCGTGTTATTCAGAATAACCCTTCGTTGGATAGTGCTAAAAAAGCTGTAGAAGCGCTTGATCTGTGGGTATCTTTGAACCCAGCTGAATGGAATGAAAGGGGAGGGTTAACAGACATTTTAAGGGATGAATTAATCAGTAATTTTGGCGTTTCATCAACATTAGCGCCTGCTGTCAAAAAGGTTATCGACTATAGCGTACAGTATCGTAAACTCCCTAGCGCTGAAAATAAAAGAAAGCTAATCGAGGCTGTCATTTCCTGGAAAGTAGACATTAAGTTAAATCCAGATAAATCGATGCAATTGGCATTAAAAGGCTCATATTTAGATATGCTAAAATCTGATGTGAAAAATTATCTGGCATCATTAGAGAAAAAGTATCAACAGCTTAATTTAAAACCTAACCCAAATGATCAAAAGGCAAGAGAAATTAAGTATAAAAGCTTTTCAGGGTCAGAGGGTTATTCCCTTCCTAAAGTGGATGGTTTTTGGTTAAGTTTAGGGTATCTGGTTGATATGGAGTCAGGAGACTTTATTGATTCTATTGGTGATTTGCTTGAGTCAATAGGTGACGCCGTTTTGGACGCTGTATAAACAGAGGGTAGTTTTCACTCCCTGCGACCAAATTACGCAAGTTATACGACATAATGGTTCTCGAAAGCTAGTGGTCTGCTTTTTTGATGCCTTGCAGGCCGCTATGCCATCCCTGATCTATACTCAATCTCTCCAGCCAAAACTAGGACAGCCACCAATGCCAGGCAAGGAACACAAGCCCCTATCTACCGGACTCACACAGAGAAATAGCAGGACAGACAGCCGCGTTCCTGAAAGCTGGCGGTAAGATTCAGGAAGTGTCACCCGGTGCAAGTGGGCTACCTAGTGTTAAGGATGTTAAGCAGTCATATCAGGTGAGTATAAGAGGGTTTTTTTCCTAGCTAGCTCATAGTTAACAGCCAAGCCTTCACTGTTTCATGTATAATGCTTGTTCAATTACAGCAGGAGCTATCATGACACGTAAAAAGCAAGATGAACTATCAAGTGAAACCCGTCAGAAAAGCATTGATGATCAAGTAGCTGCCTTCCTTAAAGCCGGTGGAGAAATCCAAGAAATACCCAAAGGTAAAAGTGGCATTGCAAAAGGGAGTAACACTCGCATAGGCATAGTACTTGGCAATTCGTCTGCAGAAAAAAATACCAAAGGCTAATAAACCGCATGTTGCCTAACCTAATCAGATAGCTCTCCTCACCATACTTGCATACGACTAATAGCATCTTTTACTGAGCAAAACGGTTCACCTGTTCCATGTACAATACTCGACCAACATAAGCCGGAGTGCTCATGGCAGGCAAGAACTCACAAGATAGTTATGATGTTGAAGTCAGTGCTTAACAAGTTATTTGATAGCGACGAAAAACACTTAATTTTCTAGAGCTATAAACCTATATCATGACGAAAAAAATATTACGCTTGAAGGTGAAAAGAAATAAGGACTGCAAACAAGGAGACGAGGTGGTCAAGGATGTATCTCATGACGACCCACAAAAACGTTTTTTAAATGGCGTAGCCATTAATCCTACACAGTGCATTCGCCTAGAATTAGGTTCTCAGCAGCTCACCACGCGAGCGATTGATTTGATCTCGCCAATTGGAATAGGGCAGAGAGGCTTGATTGTTGCTCCACCAGGCTCAGGAAAAACAACCATTTTAAAACATATTTGCCAGGCGGTAGGGACAGCTTATCCTGAGATAAAACTTTATGCGTTACTCATTGATGAGCGACCGGAAGAAGTAACTGATTTTAAGCGCAGTGTGCCAGCACAAGTACATGCCTCATCCTCTGATGAAAGCTATGACCAACACGTACGTGTGGCCAATAACCTTCTTAATACCGCTCTCCAGGAGGCTGGCGAAGGTCACAATGTAATGATTGTCATTGATTCTCTAACAAGGCTTACACGAGTACATAATGCAGGGCAAAAGGGCGGTGGTCGTACCATGTCGGGCGGGATTGACGCTAGAGCGATGGAAATACCACGAAAACTGTTTGGCGCTGCTAGAAAGATTGAGAATAGTGGATCGCTTACCATTCTAGCGACTGTACTCGTTGACACTGGAAGCCGGATGGACCAGGTAATATTTGAGGAGTTCAAGGGCACGGGTAATATGGAAATCGTTTTATCACGGGAGGTTGCGAATCAGCGAATTTTTCCCGCGCTGGATATTGCGAAAAGTAGCACGCGTCGTGAGGAGCTGCTTCTAAATTCGAAAGATATCGAAAGTGTAAGAGTTTTGCGAAAGGCGCTTACGAGCCTTAAACCTATAGAGGGCGCTAGGAAACTGGTTGAGTTACTTAAGGAATACCCAACGAATGCAGAATTATTAAAAAAATAGTTTAGTGTTATAGGCTCGAATGCTGGGGCAACAAGCGACCTAGTTTTTCTTCGTTACTTAGGGGTCGCTATCTTTATTGAAGAAGCTGACTACTCTTATTGGCGATTTTTTAATTCCTCTTACTATTTCAAATACCAATTGACATCCTCCTCGTTCTGAAGGACTGGGAGGATGTTAAAGGTTCAAATAATGAAAAATGAATATGGCCAGTTGCTAAAGTCTCATGTTGACAATTTTTGTAGTGATTCCCCAAGCTCTATTACGAATGAGGATGTAACGGGAATTACAATAGCTAAATTCGTAAACACTCCTGAGGAAGGGCTTACGACTTATGTTTCTATTGGTTTAAGTGGCCATATATTTAAGCAGAAAAATGGAAAATTAATTAGGCAGGAACTTTTAGTAACTATTGATAACTCATTTTCTGGTCTGGCTATAAGTGAGCTTATTCTCTCAGTCGGTAAGTTAATGCTTGATAAACACCAGAGCAGCAATTAATAGTGGTGTGTCGTCATTAGATGATTTTATGTTTATACGCAGCTTTGAACTGTTTAGTTGTTTTTTAACTGCTGTAGTATCACCTTGTAGTGATAATTTAATAATAGATAATTCGTTGCCATAGCTAACATTAACAAAAAATAGCATTAATGTTTTTTTTAAGTAGTTGATAGCTCTTTTTATATTCATGCTTTCTTCAGGGGAGCTGGTGGTGGGTGATAATGATAAAATATCACCTGATGATCCTGACGCTAACCTGATGAAGTATGATGAGATTTGCTATAGATCATATTGCACAATTCTATTTCGATCATCATAAATTTCCTGCTAATAATAACGAGGAAGGGGTACCAGCCCCTAACAAAATAATAGGTAATCAAGTGACTGGTGTAGAAGGAGTCAATGGTGTTATCCATGTTACGCTAGGTAATAAAGTGCCTGATAGCTTGCAAGGAAAAACATTATCATTTAGGCATGCTGTCTTCAAAAGTAGCCCAATTAGTCCTATTGCTTGGCTATGCGGTTATGATAATGCTGTTGAGGGTATGGAAGCAGTCGGAGAAAATAAAACAGGTGGCTTTAGTAAGTTCTTAGATATACCCGTCGCGAATCATTTTTAGGTTTTGTTATCGTCGTTCCCCACCCCAATCACCTATTCCAATAGGCTCATGAGGCTTCGTCACTTGATAGCTTCACCTAAAAACCCTTCGCATTGGGTGTATAATTACCAGGTTTCTGGTACTGTATCTAGAGAACTAATTTTTAATAACGACTTAATAAGTCATCGATTGCTGCATCACAATTAAGCAGTGGTACGGGATTTAGGGTATCACCTTCTTTATAGGCATATCCATTGCTATTCTTGGTTAGATAGTTTTTGATTGCCTGCTGGTTAAGGGAAGGTTCTATTTCTTTTAATTTAGCTATACAGGAAAGGGTTTCTGTAGCTGCTAAATGAGTTGATGCATTAATGTATTCCTTATTACCTGCAGAAATTATTGCTTCTGCATCAAGCTTATTTATTGTAGGGATGTAATTAATAGGAATTCCTTCTGCTGAGATAGTTGTACTTTTACTGATGTTGGCAAAAGGCATTGGTACATTAGCAGTATAAGGACTATTAAGCCAATCTCCTACTCTAGGTGTACCTAATAGACCTCTATCATCAATAAAAGAGATGGGAAGATTAATGGGGGAGTGGGCCGTCACTGATATTGTCTCAGGTAAACATGCAGGGAAAGCAGTTTGTCCAGTGTAGCCTTTGTTACCAGTAGGAGTAACTACTACAACACCACGGGCTATCAGGTCATTAATGGCTTGTCTTATTTGAAAGAAAGTGTTTTCACTATTTTGAACCACAGAATGTTCAGAGCAATCATTACCTTTAACACCCCTATAATACAAGCTGGGTAGATAAATAATGTCTACTTTTTTATTGGGGTTATTTACATATTCTAATAAACCTTCTTTAATACCTAACCAGTCATAAGTTCCACCATCAGGGCCTAACTCACTTCCTCTCAAGTTATTTGGTCTATAAATTGTATGATGTACGTTATACACGCTTATATCACTAAAATAGGCACTGCCAATTTTAGCGCTAGACTCTTTTTTACTACCTAGTTTGTACTTTTTGGCTGCTATACTGCTCACTATCTCTGCACCTATATAGCTAGCATTATCAATACTATATGCAGCGCCTTTACCAGATTGACGACTTGATCCTGATGGACATGAAGATTTCTTTTGATATTTTTTATCTTCTGGTTCATACAAGCCATCATCATAATCAGGGTCAAAACCTTCCATATCATAAAGTGGTAGTAAGCAATGTTCATCCACATGCTCTATTTCGGGTCGGTTGCTCGGTATTCCTGTAGTAAATACAGCTACTTTTATATTCCTTCCTTCTGGGCTTGCAATTATATTCAATACATTTGGGTGATTTGCAAATTTTTTTAGAGTATCAATATCAAGAGCCATATACTGACGATAGATAGAACCCTTTATATGTTTTTCATAGTTCAAACCAATTCGGTAGTTGCTACGTACTAGTTCTATTAGCTCTATTTTTTCTTTATCAGGAAGGTTGAAATTAATGTGAATCCATACTTTGTAAAGCTCATTTTTATAATCACTTGAATTGGCAATATCATTGATTAAGAGTTTGTTGTATTTATTTAGGTTTGGTGATAACTCATTCTTGACTTCATCTACAGTAACTGCCTTTAAGTTAGAGCAGTTTAAGGCTATAAAAAAAATAGTGCTGAGTTTTATGGCTTGCTTCATATTAAATTCCAGAATAAATGCTAAGGATTAATGCTAGTTTTTAAACTCTAGATGATGGGGTTAGTAATAGTGCATCATCACAATTTAGCGAAGGCCTATTAATGTCGTGGTCGTTCTTTTTATGTCCTTGTTTAACCGAATACTTGAAAATATCTTTTATTTCAGATGTTGTTAACTTGGGGTTTCTCTGTAGCATTCTAGCTATACATGCTGAAACGTAAGGAGCAGCCATAGAAGTACCAGACAGTTCTAATTTCAAAGTACTAGGGTCAGCTTTATCATAATTTGCATTTGTTGATTCTATGTTATGACCTGGTGCTAAGACTGTTACATATTTAGATAAATTGGTAAAGTCTGTGACATCTCCACTATTATAATTTTCATTTGTACTGTCGTTTGTTCCTGATGTAGGGTAGACAGCACCAACAGAAATTACGTTTTGAAGGCAAGCTGGAAAAGCAACATAGCCTTTTTGATAATTGTTACCAGAAGCAACTACAATCTTTACTCCTTTACTTGCTAGATTGTCAATTGCTTTTTTATAGTCAACTAGAAATCCTGATAACATACCATCACAGTTTTCTGCTGCATAAATACTGGTACTTAAACTCATGTTAACGATATCCACATCAGAAATGTCTGATGCAATCTTATTTAATGCTTCAATAGTGTCAAGGGATGATCCTTTACCATTTTTATGTAAAGAACGTAAGCTGATAATTTTAGCATCATAGGCCATTCCAGCAGGGGCTCCTTCCTTAAGAGGTTTAGCTGCAATGGTTCCTGCTACATGTGTACCATGAATATCTTGTTTGCCATCTATGGTACGAGCACTGCCTCCTTCATTTGGGTAATTTTGTGGACAATTGGATGGCTCTCCTTTCTTATCAATATGCTTAGAAAAGCAATAGTGAGAAACATTAGGCAACTGTGGGACATTGGCTACGCCAGAATCAATAACAGCTACAGTAACACCTTTTCCAGTCAGGTTTTTGAAACTTGTGTGCCCATTATATTCACTACGGGTAAATGAAGTACGATATCTTCTATTATTTTCTGATAAAATTTCTGTATTGGGTGAAACTTCCTCGATATAAATATCTTTGGAAGAGTTGCTTAATTTAATGATATCCTCATATGTAGTTTCTACTGTAAATAATGGTGAGCTTCCTACCATGTTGAAATTACTATAATGTATGCCTGCAGAGTTTAAAACAGCTTTTGCTTCATCTTCAAAGTTTGTATCACCGCTATTTATCAAAGTGTCTAAAAGCCTAACAGAAATTTTTGTTGTTGAATTTTTGTTGGTCGTTTCCAGTTTTCTTTTAAGCTGTCCTGAAATGTTGTGGTAATTAAATTTGCTTTTTATGTTGAGGCTTGTTTCATTAATTGTTTTGGGGCTGAGTTTATTTGAGCCTCCAGTGCTTTCAGATGCTGTGGCATTACAAGTAACAAGAATAGCAAGACTTAAGCTTGACAATAAATAACTTTTCATAAAAGGCTCTTTAGATTTGGGTGGAAATTGTTAAGGTTAATTATGAATATGTGAGATGTATTAATTGTTAATAATTCTAATATATGTAGTCGTTATACCCATTCACGAATGATTTCTAGGTTTTGTTATCTTCATTTCTCGCCCCAATCACCTATTATTTATAGGCTCATGAGTGCTCGTCACTCGATGGCCGCACCTAAAAACCATTCGTATTGGGTATATCTTAGCTCTTTACTTTTTACTCACTTTTAACTTGTCAATAACAATAGTGCTTGCTGGATCATCAGCAAAAATTCGAATATTGCCACAGTTGTTATATACGCTGCTATTGACTTTACCTGTTGAATTACTTCCTGATACAGTAATGCGACTGGTGCTGCCACAAGCATATACATTGATTGTTGCTGTTTGATTGTTAATGCCATGGACTACCATTTCTAACTGATAATTACCGGCTTCTTTTAATTGATATTGAAGCTCGCCACCACTTGCATAAGTATTAGTTAAATGAAATTCATTTTTATCTTTACATAAAGTGCTGGGCTTAGCTTCGGAAAGCTTTGCTGTACCTGTGGTTTTCCAGTTGGCAAGCTTGTCTACTTTTTGAATAGATTGACATAACTTAGTTTTAGAATTTGCATTGCCAGGGGAGGGCCAGTTGTTATCAGTAGGCCAGCTATTATCTGTTGGCCAATTTGGTTTAGGCCAATTTGTGCTAGGCCAATTATTAGAAGGCCATGGCTTGCTAAACCAATCATCATTACTTTTATCTTGGTTATTCCAATTTTTTTCTTTATTTGAACTTACTTTTTTTAATGAGGGTTTGTTGGTGCTGCTCCAGCTAGCTGAAGTACTACACTCTGAAAAGCCTTTACCTGATTGATAGCATGAGTCATTATCATAATTATTATTGGCCTGGCTTAGTGAGCTAAAAGCAAAGGTTGTCGTTGCGATTAAAGCTAGTTTTTTTAATTTCATATTTGATCCTTAACTTTATCTATATAGTTTGTTAGTACAAATTATTTTAATTAAATGGTTGGTTAATATGTTGGCTTGTTTTGCATTTTTACTTTTGTAAATTTTGTCTTTACACTCTAGTGTGATCTTGGTGGGTTAATTTAAAACTAATTTATCAGCTTAAACTTAAGCTGATACTCAGTTAGGAGTAAGGTAAGCTTAAAAAGATAAAGCCCATTAAGAAAATAATGGACTTGTTTTTGAAGTGTTGTTAGGGGAGTATTGTTATTGTAAGGGAAATAGTTATGAGTTTAGAATGTATAACCAGCACTTAAGCCAGCAAAATTTTGACCACTATTTTCTTTAGTGAGTGAGCCGTTAGAAAAATGTCTGGCATAAAGCTCTAAAACAACACCATTATTGAAGCGGTAGCCAACTGCTAAGCGTTCACCAAAAGTGAATTTAGACCCTATGCGGTTGGTATCATTATCTTTAATATAAGCGCCTAAACCTAAAGTAAGGTAAGCATTGGTGCCGCTAAGCAATGCAACATCTTTTGATATACCAAACATATTTAAATCATACTGGCTTAAGTCTACATCGTCTTTAAAACTTTTATTAGTGGGGTCATTTTTGGAGTTTTTGCCTCGAAATACACCTAATTCAAGGTTGTTTCTTGCGGGTAGGCGAAAAAAGGTGTCAGGTTGGCTATAAGATATTCCACCAAAATAAAGTTTTTCAAAGCCTTTGCTGCGAAAGCTCATGCCACCATGAAGCATCACTTGGCTTTTTTTATCGCCAAACATTGGATTGTTGGAGGCAGTGTCTGCAATTGTTGATTCAGCGATTAATGAGTTTGTTATTAATGCTAATAAACAAAGTTTTGTTTTCATTGTTTTGCGCCAATCAATGAAGAATTGTTTTTTGAATGCTCAATTAGTTGAGCTGTAATGAATTGTAATTGTTTGTGTTTTTTTGAATAAGGCTCTTTACGATTTGCTTACATTAAACTGTGAGAGGTATCATAAATAAATTTGGCTTTTGGGTTTTTATTTATTCTATATGAAATATGTTTATTTTTTACTAATTTATATTTGTAACCTCTGAGTGTTGCTGTAAATATATTCTTATATAGTTTGGTAAACCATACTTGTTTTGTAGGTATTATTACGTAGATGCAGTTTACTCAAATGCCTTTATGAGATTGATCGACAATTGATAAGTATTGTAGATGATAATCATTACATTTAAGAGGCTTTCTAATAGTTTGCTGATAGCTATAGATAACTATTGTGAATTGGTTATGTTATGCTTTGACAGTTGAGTGCTTGTCAACGCTAAATAGGTGACCAATGAAATTAGTTAAAAAACTAGTATTGATTACTTCGATAGTACAACTTTCAGCTTGCAGTGTTATGTCAAGAGAAGAATGTTTGACGGCGGACTGGTATACAGTTGGTTATGAGGATGGTGCTGATGGGCGATCATCATCAAGGGTTGGTGACTATCGTGAAGCTTGTGCTGAGTATGGAGTAACGCCTACTTTAGATGATTATCGATTGGGGAGACGTTCAGGGCTTGAAAAGTATTGTACTGAAGCCAAAGGGTATGCTGAAGGTATTGAAGGCAATAGATATAAAGGTGTTTGCCCTTACCAGTCTGAAGCTTTGTTTTTAGCTGGCTATAGGAGAGGGAAGGAAGTCTATCAGGCAAGAAAAGAGTGGGAAAATATTCGTGATGACTTAAGATATACAAAGTCTGAGCTTGAAACGCTTGATGAAGATATTCGAAAAAAAGAAAGGAAGTTAGTAAAAGATGGTTTAACCTCTGCTCAGCGTTCAGAAATACTGCAAGAATTAAATGACATTAGGCATAAAAAGCAACAGTTACAACATAAGATTTATCGCCTTGAAAGCGATGCGCGCTGGTCAGAGCAGCAATATAACTCGCTACGCTATAGAAGTAATTGGTAGTTATTTGAAATAGCATTTAAAAATTATTTAGGTTGTATAGATATACTTGAAATAAGCGTATCTAATTTAACTGATCCTCCTTCAATTATTATCTCTAGGGCTTGTTGAGCTAGTTTGTTATAGGTGATTATCGCTATGTGATGATGAGGGTTATGTTGATAAATATATACACTAATACCCTCTCGATAGTAGAACCATTTTTCTTGGTCAATATTTAATATTTTACCAAATAGACCATTTTTCCATACAGCGGCTTCTACATGATTATCAACAGTCTTTGGTAAGTCGTTAAGAGTTAGTTGAAACTCTACTTTGAACTGGTTCAATATCACTGGACTATAGTTTTTTTGGTAAGTAGGTGAGGGATAAGGTGTTTTAAATAAGATAAGGGGGGTTACCTTGATAGTAGTCTCTTCGGGGTAATTCAATACTACTGAATCGTTGATTTGCTTCATCTCTACAATATTTGAGGGGAAGGCTAGTTGTAGTTGATGCCATTTGTACTCAAAGCCTTTACTATTACTGCTTTCAGGCCACTTTTTTTTATTTGCTACTTGATTACAAATATGTTCTTGCTGATAGCAAATATCATGAATGGAATTACTTGAGTTGCTACATGCTGTAGCAGTGAATATAAGAATAGTAGTCAGTAAAGCAACTTTAAACATTTAATGATTCTACTTATGATAAAATAAGTGAGCTAATTTTATTAGATTTATTAGTTTGAGAGTAGCATTAATGATCAAATTTTTTTATTATACCTATCATTATTCATTTTTAACTGAATTCTCACCATCCATGGTGGTCATAACAAAACCTGGAAATTATTCGTTAAAGGTATAATTAAGCTGCTTCGTCATTATGTGGCTTATAACTCGATAACCTTGTTTCTTGTATAGGGACTGAGCGATTTCATTTTCTTTGTAAACGTGAAGCACTATATGATTGATATCATGCTGCTTTAATCGAGTTTCTACTAAATCTAGTACGTGTTTACCATAACCTTGTTGTCGATGAGCTTTCTCAATCTCAATGACATCGATCCAGGCAGATTGGTCTTCGATTTGAATTGAATAAGCAACAATACCTATTTTTTGTTGATTACTATTTTCCACTATAAAAATGTACTGATTTTTTGTATCAATACCATCTTTGTACTTATACGAAAGCTGCTCTTTGGCAGTAGCCAGTGCTCTTTCGGGTGGCAACTTGTATGCGTGTGTTATCCATTCTGCATAACCTTTTATTTCATTGGTAAGAAAGTCAGCAAATTCATGCTGTATCATTGGGCGCAGAGTAACCATATAATTTCCTATTTTATAACTAACCGGCTGGTTTGAAATGATGGGGCCTATGAAAAGGGAAGATAAACAAATGTTTAATTTACCTTATTGATAGTAGAGATACCCATGAATGTATCTTAATCAAAAAATGTATTTAAAAAAAGTCAGCTGATCATCAGGAAAGTAAGATAGTCTACCAAACTAGTCTGAATAACAATATTATTCTGTTGAGGAGAGCTGTACGATATGCCTACTTCCAATCAATTAGCTCAAGGCACTGATAAGTTAAGTAAAACCACAATTTCCTTACACTGGGTTGTAGCAATTATAATGATTTTCTTGTTAGCCTCCGGTGTTTACATGACATATTTTGAAGACTTTAGTTGGTATTCTTGGCATAAATCAATAGGGGTATTGGCATTATTAATAGCTATGGCTAGGGTTATTTGGCGTATTAAGGAAGGATTTCCAAAGCCTTTGGACAACAAACAAGCTGTGATGAATAAGCTTGCTAAAGTAGCACATTTTGCCTTAATTATTTGTACAATCATCATGCCTGTGTCAGGAGTCATTTCATCTGCAGCAGGGGGGTATGGTGTGCCTTTCTTTGGGCTTTCATTATTTGATAGTGTAGCCCCGGCTGAAAGACCTATTAATGGTTTGTTGGCTGGCTTTGCTCATGAAGCTCATTATATAGCTGGATATTTTATGATTGCCATTTTAGCTTTACATATTCTAGGGGCTCTTTGGCATCAACTGATTAAAAAAGATAATACGCTGTATAGAATGGTTAGGGCTAAATAGCCAACTGCCTGAATAGAAAGCGCCTGCAATAAATATATCCCATTGCAGGCGCTTTATTTAACTTGTTAAAGCAAACCCCTCATCAATCCATCCACAAATACCGCCAATCATTTTTTTCACGGGGCAGTTGAGTTCGGCGAGTCGAATAGCGGCTTTTTCTGTTGCATTACAATGGGGGCCAGCACAATAGACAACAAATAATGTATCTTTTGGATATTGATCGACAGTATCGGGTTTAATTTTCCAGTAGGGCAGATTAATAGCACCTTCGATATGCCCTTGTTTAAATGCCTCTTCACCCCTTACATCCAATAAAACGAAGTCTTGCTGTTGATTGGTTATAGCATGGTGAACATCCCAGCAGTCAGTTTCATAGCGCAATAAATTTTGAAAATGGGCGAGTGTTTGATCGCTAGGGGCAGCTGGTAGCCTGGATACTGATGACACGTTGTTTCTCCTTTTTAACTCATGCACTTATCCTACTTAATGAAAGCTAAACTATAAATTGGCTTAAAAGACAATATGCGTTAAATTTAAGCCATATCAGGCTAGAATAATGATAAACGATAGATGATGAGTGAAATGCATAAGGTTGCTATTTTGGCTTATCAAGGGCTCGCAACTTTTGAGTTTGGCTGTGCTATTGAGCTATTTGGATTACCGCGACCTGAGTATGATCAATGGTATAAGGCTGAGGTGGTGACCTTTGATAAGCCGCTTATTGCTGCAACAGGCGGCATTGTAGTGTCAGCAAAGCCAGTGACAAGTCTATCTAGTTATCACAGTTTGATTATTCCAGGCTGGCCTACTCAAGAGCGTGGTGTGGCAGAGCTGATCAAGCAGCAACTCGTCAATTTCTATCGCCGAGGAGGGCGGATAATATCGTTCTGCTCAGGTGCCTTCTTGTTGGCTGAGTTAGGATTACTTGATGGTCGTTGTGCTACCACCCATTGGCGTTATGCTGAACTATTCCAACAGCGGTATCCTCAAGTTAACTATCAGGATAATGTGTTGTATATGTTTGATGGTCAAATTGGTTGTTCAGCAGGCAGTGCCGCAGGGATTGATTTGGGTATTGAAGTTATCCGCCAAGACTTTGGACATGAAGTGGCTAATCAGGTAGCCCGTCGATTGGTAGTATCGCCCCATCGGGGTGGTGGTCAGGCACAGTATGTTGAAACCCCTGTTCTCAAACATCATAGTCAGTTTTCAGCAACGCTGGACTGGGCGATTGAACATTTACATCAGCCTTTAGAGGTCAATGACTTGGCTGATCAGGCGCATATGTCTCGCCGTAGTTTTGATCGGCACTTTAGGCAAGCACTTGGAATGTCTGCTAAAGAGTGGATTAATCGACAACGTTTGACTTTAGCGCAAAAGCAGCTAGAAAAGGGAGCAGCCTCTGTGGAACAAATAGCAATAAGAGTCGGGTTTGGGAATGCAATGAATTTGCGTCACTACTTTAGAAAATACCTGGGTCTTTCTCCTACCCAATATCAAAGACAGTTTTTTAATCAATAAGCGCTTAGAGGTACCCTTAAAATGTTGGTCATTTTAGTTCATTTATTATTAACATCCATTTTCCTATTAATAGTCGCTAACTTTGTTAAAGGCGTCGAAATTGATAATTTTGGTGCTGCATTTTTTGGTGCTATTGTTCTAGGTATATGTAATGCAGTGATAAAACCAGTGATTTCTTTTTTAGCCTTTCCAATTACGGTTGTCACATTAGGGCTATTTTTACTCGTCATTAATGCACTTATGTTACAACTGACGGCTGCATTTGTGTCAGGTATTAAAGTCAAAGGATTTTTACCTGCTGTTGTCGGGAGTATTTTGCTAACCATATTAAATTTGCTGATTGATTGGGTGATGTAAGGGTATAAGGAGAACTTCAGTTGGAGGATTTAATACGGCAGTTTGTATTACTTTGGGCTGTTATTGATCCAATAGGTACACTACCTGTTTTTTTGGCTGTCACAGCAGGCGGCAGTGTTGCGCATAATCGAAAAATTGCTTTAGTTTCAGTGGGAGTGGCTTCCCTGGTGTTACTATTTTTTATAGTGGCTGGTGAAATTCTGTTGGAGGCAATGTCAATTCCTTTATCTGCATTTCAAATAGCAGGTGGAGTTGTCTTATTTGTTTTTGCACTGTCGATGATATTTGGTGACAGTAAGCCAGAAGAAGAGCTGCAAATGGTAAATAAAGGGGTCGACAGTGCTATTTTTCCTTTAGCCATCCCTTCAATTGCATCACCAGGTGCCATGATGGCTGTGGTGCTACTGACTGACAATCATCGCTTTTCGTTAATTGATCAGTTCGTAACTACTGGTATTGTTTTGCTAATCATGTTTATAACATTGATGTTATTGCTTGTTGCGCCATTCATTCAAAAAGTGATTGGGACCGCTGGAGCAAGTGTCATCAGTCGGGTAATGGGGTTAATACTGGCTGCAGTGGCAACAAATAGTGTGTTGGCGGGGATTCAAACTTACTTTCAATTATAGGCTGGTCTGTTTTCTGATTACACTTTTAAGGAGTTAGTGACTATTGACAAAAATCAATATGCTCTTAAAAAGATTCAGTAAACTGATATTCTTAAAACTGTAAAGCTAGGGTATATAAAGTAGGATGGTTGTAGTGGCGATCATGCTGGATAACAATGTCCTATACCGTTACAAAAATAAGTTATCAAATAAGCCATCAATAGTCGTAAGGCTATCAGAGGCTACAACAGGTCGTTAATAGATGGTAGTCATTTCGTTTTGATTCCGGCGCAAATCTATTTATGATGGTAGGCTAAATTACTTTTAGATTAGGACTAACCAAAGTGCATCAACATACTGATTTTATTCCACTCAATATTGCTGTGCTTACTGTAAGTGATACCAGGGATGAGTCTACTGATACTTCGGGTCAGTACTTGATTAGCGCTTTGCAGGAAGCTGGTCATCAATTAAAACATCGGCAAATTATCAAAGATGACATATACCATATTCGTGCCATTGTTTCTGAATGGATTTACGATGAAACCATACAAGTGGTATTGATTACAGGTGGTACCGGGTTTACTGGGCGTGATAGCACACCAGAGGCAGTAGCAGTATTGTTTGACAAGGAAGTGACGGGCTTTGGTGAACTATTTAGGCAAGTTTCAAAAGAAGAGATAGGTACCTCTACACTTCAATCTAGGGCGCTGGCTGGCTTAGCAAATCATACAGTAATTTTTTGTCTACCAGGGTCAACAGGGGCTTGTAAAACGGGCTGGGGAAAAATCATTCAACCACAACTGGATAGCACAACACGCCCTTGCAACTTTGTGTGTCATTTGTTGCCGAATTGAAGTAAGCAGCAGGATTGCGCTTGACTATCAATTAAAGGCTTTAGACTTGGTGGAGCAATAAAGTGGAGAAAAAAGTTTAATGAGCTGCTCAGAGCATAACCTTATTACAGTTAGCCAGGCAATTGCCCAAATTCAGGAAACCTTGGAACATAAGGCAGATGTTGAGTGGCTGTCTTTGGCAGAAGCTGTAAACAAAGTAGTAGCAGCAGACCAATTGTCCACCTTAAACGTACCTCCTGCAGCCAACAGTGCAATGGATGGCTATGGCTTCAATGCTAAAGACTTAGCGCCCGATCAGCTTACCCAGCTACCCGTTGGATTAAGAGTAGCTGCAGGTGATCAACCAGGCACTCTACCCTCTGGTATGGCAGCAAGAATCTTTACGGGAGCTTTTATTCCTACCAATGTTGACTTGGTCATCCCCCAAGAACTAGTGAAGGTTACCAGTGATCAAGTTGAAGTGCAGCCTGGCTGGCGAATAGGGCAGCATATTCGAAATGCGGGTGAGGATATTGCTGAAGGGCAACAGGTAGTCGTTGCAGGCAAACGCCTGAGACCTCAGGAGCTTGGACTACTTGCATCTGTGGGAATTATGCAAGTACCTGTTTATAAGCCGTTAACCGTTGCCTTGTTTACCACTGGAGATGAGTTAATTGAGCCTGGTCGGCCACTACCTGATGGCAAAATTTATAACTCAAACCGCTATACCTTAATGGGGCTATTACAGCAAGGAGGCTTTAAAATCATTGATGGCGGTACTTTGCCTGATCAGCACGAAGCTACTAAACAAGCGTTATTGAAAGCCAGTCAGCAAGCTGATGCAATTATTACCACTGGTGGCGTTTCTGTGGGTGAAGAGGATTATGTGCAAGACGTGATTAAGGAAAACGGCACAGTTCATTTATGGAAGCTGGCTATCAAACCAGGTAAGCCACTGTTATACGGGCAGCTAAATAAAAAGCCGGTATTTGGTTTGCCTGGAAATCCTATTTCATCCTTAGTTACTTATTTAATGGTGGCTCGTCCTGCATTACAACAAATGCAAGGTTTACATGACACTCAGCCAGCCAGTTACCGGTTTAGAGCAGGTTTTACTAAAAAGAAAAACCTTAAGCGAGCTGAATACCTTAGAGTGCAACTTCAGTCGCAATTAGGTGAGCAAACAATTGTACCTTATCCTAAGCAGGGTTCTGGAGTGTTGTCGTCTGCAAGTTGGGCGAGCGGCTTGGCACTGGTGCCTGCGGATACAGACGTTAAACCTGGTGACTGGCTTGAATACTGGCCATTTAGTGAGTTTGTCTAGTCATATAATATTGATCAATACGGTTTTTAAAGTGCAGTAAAATAGGTAATAGATAGTGTTGTTAGTGTGGCCCTTTCATTAACAGGAAATAGCACTAGATACTGTCGGAGTGGAAGAGGTAATAATAATGAGTTCTCCATTAGTTGATCGTTTTGGCCGGAAGATTACCTATTTACGTTTTTCGCTCACTGACCGTTGTGATTTTCGCTGTGTTTACTGCATGGCAGAAGATATGACATTTTTACCCAGACAAAAAATTCTAGGCTTGGAAGAAATGCTTCAAGTAGCCGAAACATTCGTTTCACTTGGAGTGAAAAAAATCCGTTTAACCGGCGGAGAGCCGCTTATTCGTCATAATGTCATCTGGTTAATTGAGCGTTTAACAGCATTACCAGGGCTTGATGAGTTACTCATTACCTCTAATGGTTCGCAGTTAGTTAAATATGCACCTGCTCTAGCCAAAGCAGGTGTTAAACGAATTAATGTCAGTTTAGATACACTTGATCCTACCGAATTTAAGCAATTAACCCGCACTGGTGATATTAAAAAAGTGTTAGCTGGAATTAATGCTGCACAACAGGCGGGTATTGAACGAATTAAGCTTAACGTTGTAGTGATGAAAGGGCGTAATCAGCATCAAATATTACCCTTGGTTGATTATGCTTTGGCTAATAAAGTGGATGTCAGCTTTATTGAGGAAATGCCACTGGGTGCTATTTCAGAGCACCAACGAGGATTAACCTTGTGTACCAGCGAAGAAGTTAGAGATATTATTCAGCAACAATATCAGCTAATGCCTTCTACTTATGAAACTAACGGACCAAGCCGTTATTGGCAAATACCAGGTTATCAAAGCAAAATTGGCTTTATATCACCTCATAGTCATAACTTTTGTGGAGATTGTAATCGAGTAAGAGTAACAGCAGAAGGCAAGCTCCTGTTGTGTTTAGGTAACGAGCACTCTGCTGATCTTAAAAATATCATCCGACGTTATCCTGGTGAGCAGGATAAATTGCGGGAGACGATCATAACGGCTATGGACTTAAAGCCTGAGCGTCATTATTTTGATCCAACGGGTGATGTACAGCTCGTGCGGTTTATGAATATGACTGGCGGGTAAACAATTTAAGGTGGCCATTCTGTAGCAGAAAACTTAAGCTTTTTAGCAAAAACTGGGGAAAATAATAGAGTAGTAAAAAGTATAATAAGTAGCCGTTGTTTTGATGAGGCTATCAATAGAAAAAGCCTTGGTAACAAAAAATGCATAATGAGGGCCACTTCTTTTTAAACCCTTCGCTTTAACTAATGGCCCTTTCTAGCGTTCAGATTAGTTGTTGATGAGCAAAAACCTCTCTCATTATAGAAACAGGCATATTACCGGTGCTTAAAAATGCCTGGTGAAAAGCTCGGTCTAAGGTTTTGCCTGACAAAGACGACTGCTGTTTTTTTATAAAGTCTTGTTTTAGTTGCCAAACGAGTTGGTTACCAACTAAATAACACATAGGGTAACCCCGTTCGGATGAGTACCAGTTTAATTCAGCTTGAACTCGCCCAGAGGTAAAACCAGTAACAACTTGCAGTAGCTCGCCGGCTAGGCGGAAGGGGTCATCAGTTTTAGTTTGTAGAGGTATACCAACATCCAGGTATTGCTTATCGCCTGTTAAGAAAAATAGATCAATAGCCACTCGGGCGCCGATTCGGCATATTTCTCGTTTAGCAATGAAGCGCGCTTCATCCGTTAAGTCTCCCATGTAACCCATATCTAACATATAGTCTTCCAGCATGGTAGTCCAACCTTCTGCTTGTTCTGGTGCGAAAAGGATGCGACGAATTTTACTGTTATGGGTAGCGCTGGTAGCGAGTTGTAAATGATGGCCAGGAATTCCTTCATGAATCATCATCACTGGAATACCCAGCTTATTGTGTTCATCAATTAAGTCTTCACGTAACGTCAGATGAATCAAGCTGGTGCGGGTACCTTCTCGTAAGGGTAGGGGAGAACGCATGGCACCAGCAGGAATCACTGGCTCTAAAAATTTAGGGGTTTGTTCAATCAGCATTTGTTGGTCAGCAAAAATTGGAAATAAATTATGCTGGTTAATAAAATCAATAATTTTTTTATTTTCTTGCTTATAGATATCAATAATTGAATGGAGCTTGTTGTCAATAAGCTCAACCTGATAGTGTTTATTTAAAAACTGCTGAAGTGCTTCGGGTGAGGTATCAGCAGCTAATTGATACTTTTTAGTTAAGGTCTGGGTTAATTCTCCGATTTGCTGCTGAGTGCTGTGTAGAAAGTCGGCAGCCAGTGTTTTTAATTCACTAAAAGATAACTCGATACCATGATTACGAACCACTTGTTGTGCATCATCTATAGATAATGCAAAGTGTTCGGTAGTAGATAGCTGATTTAATTGCCGTTGATACTGATTTAATGCAGTATCAGCTTGGGCAATATGTTTTTTTAGTTCATTTAAACCATTGAACTTTTGTTCCGATGCCCAGTCAGTAATTGCTTTAAACAAGGTTGGTAATACTGCGACGGTTTCTAAGTCAATTGCTTGCCAGCGTTTGACAGGTGTGTCTAAACGCCCCAGCATACTATGCAGAAAGGTGGGAATATTAGCAATGCGAGATGAAATATTTTCTAGACGGTCTCCTGCAGGTCTAGGGTCATCAATAAATAAAGTAAATATACCTTCACTGATGTCTCCACCGGCAGTGGGATGTTGTGCAACTTCCAACCTGTCGTTAAACTGGCGTTGGTAGCGGTGTACAATTTTATTTAGGTGTAACTCAGATAAGCGTAAGTCTGTGAGCAACTCAAAGTCTGTGGTTGTTTGTTTTAATTGGCTAATTTGATTAATTAGATCTTGTGCCTGTTTGGCTCTGGCAGAGCAGCTTTCGAGAGATGGATCGGGTAAATCATTAAGATTTTTGGCGATACCAAGTGCCAGAGAGCCGTTGGGGTCACTGGCCAGAAAGTTGATTAGATCTGTTTCAAATATCTGGTATTGTTCCATGTATGATCCGTTAGTCGGTGCGAGGGTGTTTATTTACATACTTGTCGTCGTATATTTTTAATTAGTTTGGATATAATACTTGCAATATATACATTTGGCCAGTTATGAATGATGTATGACAGTTTTATTGTAAGTTTTTTAACTTCAATGGAGCAGGCTTTTACAATGAATCAGTTGACAGTTGTCACACAAAAAACCATTGATAATACTTTAGAGCAGAAAGCAAATGGAAAAAAGCTTGCTTTAGTTTTCCACTTAAAAGTTAAAGATTATTCAGCATATCAGCAATGGCTGGTTAACAGTAATAAGCAACTGGGTGGCAGGCAATTATTTCAGATAGCAATAGACCCTGCTCCTCGTGAAGGCATGCTAATTGATCAGCTTATAATTAACGAATATCCCTCTGCACAATCAGCACTGGCATTTATGGCTAAATTTGGCAGTACTTTACAGTCAATTTGCAGTGTTTATGAAGTACTGGCTATTGTACCTGAGCCCGCAATGACTTTTTATATGGTTAAAGTAATATCTTGGTTAGTCAGGTTGTTTAAAGGTGTAAAAGATAAACGACCCCTTGCGGCAAACTGGACAGCAGATAATGTAGCAGTATGGCCTGATGAAAAACAAATGAATGTGGCAAGAAAGCAGAACCTGAATAAAGCACTTTTTGTCTATAATCTGAATAAGTATAAGACAGTTGCAAATTATCCTGAGTCTGAAAATATTGATAGCCTGGTTAGTGGTCAAGTAGCTTATGATCGTTATGCTAAAATTGCTGGCTTTGAGTTATTGAGAAGAGGTGCCTATCCAGTCTATGGAGGAAAACCTATTTGCCTACTGGAAAGTAGTCAGGGTTCTATGCTGGTAGACAGTTGGGATAAATTTATTTTTGTTCGTTATCCTCAGCGTCGAGATTTACTAGCCATTATTGAAAGTGATGAATTCAATAATGGCCAAATTCACCGAGATGCGGGGTTAGAGCGAGTCGCTATTTTTATGGGCAGCTAACAACCGCTTTATAGGGAGTTAGCCATACATAGGCGTAGATATGAGAACCACACTGCTTACAAAATACCCTGAACTTGCCAATGGATGACTCAAATGCTTGAAGTGAATCCTCTCCATTGACTAATTGAAAGCTTGAGGCGTCAATTGTTACTCCTATAGCAAAAGCAGATGAGTGTGCTTTTCGGCAGGTTTGGCAGTGGCAGCACTCTATCGTTGAAAGGGGCTGTATTGACTTGATACATCACGGTACCGCAAAGGCACTCACCATTATACAGGGTAAACTCCTGACAAATAACTTATTTACAATAAGTTAAGCTACTTTTGCATAGAAGTCATGAAGTATTTATCTGCTCCCAAGCACATTTCTCATTTAAAATCTTACAGTGCCTTGCGAAAGCTGAATGCCTTTTAATTTTTCTACAGTTTCCTTGTTTAGTGGATTGTTGTTTACTTCCAGTACAATAAACTTATTGAGCTCAGGAAGTGTTAAGCTTGTAATGCGATTATTTATTGCACTTAATACGGATAGATTAGTGTTTTTTGATACATCAAGGTCGCGGATTTTATTTGATGAGATATCTATATGGCTTAGCTTAATATTATTTGAAAAATTAACTTTTTTAAGTAGGTTGCTTTCTATAGTAATTTCTTCCAATAGCGTATTACTTTTAATATTAAGGTCTCCAATTTTATTATTAGATAGCGTGAGTAATCTAAGTTTTGGGTTGTTGCTTAAGTTGAGCTCAGAGAGTTGGTTTTCAGCAAGATTGAGTTCTTCTAATAGTGGGTTATTTGATAGATTAAGCTGTAGTAGTTGATTTGTAGATAGGTTAATTTTCTTCAGATTAGGAAGGTACTCTATTTCATCGGCATACATGATTTTCATATTGGGGCAGTCAATCACCTCAATTTCATTTAAAGCTTGTTTCTCACTTTTAGTTAAACAACGATAGAAGTACTCATCCCTAAATCTAAGATCAGATACATGTTTTAACTTGCCTGCTCCTTTTGGTAAGGCGCTCGCAAAACTTAACATATCTGTCAATAAAACAGAAAATATGGTGGTAAAAACCATAATGAAACTAAAGATTTTTTTGCTGTTCATAAAAATATCCATTTAATATAATACGCTGAAGGCAAGCACATTCTCTCATCAAGAGCTGTTTTCACTAAGATACCTTTCATCAAGAGTAGTACAACGAGTATTCTACTCCATTAATAATTGTAAAAAGTAACTTTAAGGCAGTTATTTTCTTTTTTATTTTATGCCTTCAAGATGCCCTGTGAGGGTTAGGTGGGACTAAGGTGCTGCTATGCCTGCAACTATGTTAATCAATGATTATCTTTTTTTTTGCGATATAAGTCGAATGTGGGGAGGTGAAAATCAGTTTTATCTACTAATACTTATCTTTTGTAATAATAAAAATAAGACAAATAAGGTATTTGAATGAAGCTACTAATACAAATTTATATCGCGCTAAATGTAATTTTTATTTCATCATTTGGCTGGGGGTATACCAATAATTATTTAATTGGGCAAGCTAAACGAGATATTACCGGATCGGCTGCGGAAGTGGTGATGTTAGGGTATGCCAAATCAGATCAGGTAGCAGCAGGTATTCATCAACGATTATGGGCCAGAGCATTTGTGGTAGCTGATCGACTTGACCAACAGCGGGTTGCTTTAGTGACTATTGATGCTGGTATGGTTTTTCAAGGGGTGACTCAAGCGGTTGTCCAACAATTGCAACAAAAGCTTGGCGGGCGGTATAGTGACAGAAATTTGTTGATTACCGCGACTCATACTCACAGTGGGCCAGGCGGGTTTTCCCACTATGCGTTGTATAATATTTCCAGTAAAGGCTTTATTAAAGAAAATTTTCAGGTAGTAGTTAATGGTATTGTCGATGCTATTATTGCAGCAGATCGAAACCTTAAGCCTGGTTATATTTTATTGAATAAAGGTGAATTAACCGGGGCTAATAAAAATCGTTCGCTAGCGGCTTATTTGAATAACGCAGATGCAGAATATTATCCTGCTGAAGATCGGCACATGACTGTTATAAAGTTTGTGCAGCAAGGGAAGCCCATTGGGCTATTGTCTTGGTTTCCAACTCACGCTGTTTCCATGCCAAATACTAACAAGCTAATTTCAGGTGATAATAAAGGTTATGCGGCTTATTTATTTGAGCAGAAAATACGTCAACAGACAGGGGGAGTAGACTTTGTAGCAGCATTTGCTCAATCCAATGCTGCCGACATGTCGCCTAATTTAGCGCTAGATGGTACAGGACCAACTAAAGACTCTTTTGCTAATACACAGATTATTGGGGAACGACAATTCAAAAAAGCTTGGTCCCTCTATCAATCAGCTAGTACCCAATTAACAGGCCCTATTGGCTTTCGCCACCGCTATGTCAACATGGCTAACCAACAGGTGTTACCTGAGTTTACTGATGGTGAGATACGTAGAACCTGTACTGCTGCACTAGGTTATGCTTTTGCTGCTGGTACTGAAGATGGTCGAGGGCCTTTTTCATTCCAAGAGGGGGCGTTAAAGGAAAACCCTTTTTGGAAAGCGGTTACCTGGATGCTCACCCAGCCATCTGCTGCACTAAAACATTGTCAGGCGCCCAAACCTATTTTATTGGCTCAAGGAAATTTTAAGCCATTTCCATGGAGCCCAGAGATTCTACCTGTCAGCTTATTGCAAATCGGTCAACTAGGGTTGCTGGGGTTACCTGCTGAAGTGACTGTGATGGCAGGGCGTCGGTTAAAGACAACAGTTGCCGTACAGGCCAGCGCCTTATTTTCCCATCTGGTAGTGGCAGGGTATGCCAATGCCTACGCGGGTTATTTAACGACACGAGAAGAATATAATAAACAACACTATGAGGGTGGCTCTACTCATTTTGGCCCCTGGACATTAGCTGCTTACCGGCAGATATTCGCAGGTTTAGCCCGGTCATTAGCGGGAGGCATTCCAATAGCGCGTGATATGGAGCCATCTCCTAGAGACTTATCTGCACATCAGTTAACTTTTCAGACAGGAGTTGTATATGATCAGCCTCCCCTTTTTAAACATATAGGGGATCAGGTGATGGATGTGCATCCCAGTTATCAGTCTGGTGACACAGTACAAGTGAGCTTTTGGGCAGGCCACCCTAAAAATAATATGAAAACCGGTAGTAGTTATTTGTTTGTTGAGCAGCTGGTAACAATTGAAGGGAAGCAAGCCTGGCAGCCCATATATACTGATAATGACTGGAATACCCGCTACCATTGGCAGCGTAAAGACCCTTTATGGGGCACTTCTGTGGTAACAATCAGTTGGCAGATTCCCGTTGATCAGCAACCAGGACATTATCGTATCCGACACGAAGGTACGTATAAAAAGAATTGGACTTACCAACTGAAAAACTACCAAGGGGTTTCAAGTATGTTTGAAGTTGTTGGAAGGGGGAGGAATAAATAAGTAGAGGCCATAATGCCCAAAGCGATGGGCGTGTGTTGAAATAACTTGGATTAGGCCTCTTATTTGATCTACTTGATTAAATATAAAACTTCTGTAGCTGAATCTTTAGTATTGGTGGCTACGAAAGTTTTGTAGTTCAGTCATTAACCAGTCTCTACTGGTAACAGGAGGCTGGTTATTACACTGCACTTGATAGTCTTTACCTGTTAAGGTACTGCGGCTTGCAGCCAACTGGATAAAGCGCTCAGTGGTTTGAATATCTTCTTTGAAGTAGTCGTATTTATTTAGAATATGTTGGGCAGCCTCAAGAGAACTATGTGAAGCGCCATTGCGCATCATGGTGCAGGCTGAGTTTCTAACAAACTCTAATAAGTGGGCTACTTCTTCTTCTTGCTCTAGACCTAACGTTTGGCTCTTAGTATTGGATATGTCCGCTTGGCTATTGCTGAACGTTGGGATAGTCAAGCTAAACAGAGTTGTCATCAGTAGTAGCTTATTGACTAAGTTGAACATGATTTGATCACCCTCTATTCAGTTATTTGATGTATCAATGACTCACAACTAAACCTAATTCACAGTTTATAAAGGTTGGTAATTTTCACCCTTCATTTAAGAAAGATCAAATAAGTAGTTATGCGATACTGTGAATTACTGCACTAAAAAATAAATCAATTTTAAATTAGCGGATAAAATAACCTGCTGACAAGTGCTGTTTATAAATCATCATGTAAGTCTGTGTTTACTGACATTGTTTTTTGATTTTTTATCCATAACTCTTAGTAATGTATAAATTATGAACTTATTATCAGTATTAGTTAGATTCGCTTCAATCAAAAGTTTTGCTGTATTTCTAGGGTTTTATTATGCCTGAGTAAACAGGGTATTTATGTGCAGTTATTAACCTAAAGTGGCTTTACTTGGAGGAGTTGTGCATTCTGTGATAAACGCTTGGTTATTATTTGGTAACTATTAATTTTGGTGGGCTAATTTGTATCATATTGTTCGTAGTAGATTTCGTTTTTAAGAATAGAAAAATCTCAGTGTATCCTTAAAGAAAGTCACAGATTATAAAAAATGAGTATCAGTCGTGAGTGAAACTTAAAAATGAGTTGTGATTAGTACGCTAATACAACACAGAATAAAGTTTTTAAACACAACGAGAGGCTTTACCCTAATGTTGCATAGTTTTTTGTCTCATGAGCCCCAAGAGATTATCCAACGTTAGGGCTTTATAAAGTAGGTTCATAAGCTGGCTTATTCTGTAATGGCTGTGTTGTGTGTACAAAATAGATGACTTGTTGCTGTTGTAACGTACGAAAAAAATAACACAGCTTATTGGCTGTTAGTTCAGGTATTTGTGACTTCATTGCTGTTGCAATTGCTACGATGGTATGAGCTCCATCACACAGAGGAAATATGGGGGCCAATGCGGCCGCAACGGAGAGTTGCTTTTTACTTCCTGCGTTAGCATTACTATGAATTAAGCAAATACGCTGGTTATGGCTATTCTCCACTAGCTGTATATGAACACTTTGGAAGGTGCGAGGGCGCAATAGCAATAGGTTTTCTGCAGCATCATTACTAAAGCGCTTGTTAATCCAGTAGTCACTATACACCAGTGAGGTTAAATTGCTTTCTAAAAACTGGCCAATGATGCTATCCGTTTGTGTCACTAAATCATGAGCAGCAAGACTAAAAGAGGCAACCCCAAGTAATGGGTAGCCACTACGCTGGTAGTATGCTTGGGCAAGCTCCCATAATTCAGTGTCCCAATCGGGATTAAGAGCCTGAACCAACATACTAATTGGTTGTAGACCAGGTAGTTTGGCTCGGTGCTCACTGAGTAAGGTGCGTTCTTGTAATACCCAGGGCAATGGTTCAACGGGCTCAGAAAACCAATGATCACCAGGTGCTATGACCAGGCATCCTTGTTTATGTGGTTGGCTAGTTAGACTGTTGTTCAATACTTCTAAGCAAAGGGGCGCTTGTGCATCAAACAATACCAGAGTATCCATTGCCTGAGTAGCTGTTTTTTGGCGTACCCAAGCAATCGCTTGCTTGTTTAGTAGGAGATCAACGGCTTTGTTAATGATACCGTTAGAGAGTTGCTGGTAATGAATAGCTTCTGTCATTGGAGACTGCTGCAGTTGTGCTGCTATATCAGTTGGTTTGGATTGCAGTGGGGGGGCAATGGCATGCATAGTATGGGTTGTGCCAGCGACTTTGGTTGACTCAGCAAATACCCTGTTGATTTGGTCATTCAGCTTGGAGTTGATCGGCTGCAATAAATGCACTACTTGTCGCTGACAGGCTTCAGCGATTGGTTGAAGCCCAGCCTGTTTGCAAGCAAGCCCTAAGTTAAAATGTATGTAAGCAAGTGCTAGTCGATCACGTAATATCAATTGGGTATTTAATGAATCGACGGAACGTTTAAATAACTCGCCTAAGCTGGGTAGCAAGCGCTCTGTAGTACCTTCGAGAGATTGGCAGCGAGCCAACTCCAGGCAGTGCCAAAATGCAGTGACTGCTTGAGGGTATTGTTTTAGGGCAAAATTCAGGTGGCCTAATTTAGCATGAAATACCATTCGTAATAGAGGTGATAAATCACCATTATCGCCTGCAATGGCATTTTGCAGATAATTGAGGGCACTTTGTAACTCATTATTGACTGTATGTACCCGAGCCAGATTTAATTGCAAAATACTGTCTATAAATAAATCACTACGAGTCGTTGAGCGAGCCAGTTGTAAAACCTCTTTTTCGTAATTAATGACATCATTTACACTGCGACTACGAAATAATCCAAAAGCCATACTGTTACGCACATAAATAGCATGGTTGGCTTCACCCTTTGTTTCATAGCCATTTAAGGCTGCTTGTAAATAATCTAAACCTAAAGGGTAATCACCAGAACCAAAAATAGCGTTGTGACCTAATAAATGTTGCCATCTTGTTTGGGCTAAGGCATCTTTTTCTACTGCAAGCACTTTTTCCAGGCTCTGGTGGGCTTCCTGGTGATCGTCAGCTTCATAAGCTAGCAAACCTTGTAGCAGCAATCTATTCTGCTGATCTGATAATTTATTTTCATTGAATAAAGCTAAAGCGCAGTCTACATAATACCTAGCCGTTGGGTAATCAGCTAAATTCCATGAATAACATAAAGCACGCATTGCTGCTTGGGCTTTAAGTAATTGTAGGTTATTAAGTGATTGTTGATTGTCATTATTGGCTTGTTTGAAATCTTTAGTAACAGATAGGAAGTGAGTTAACTGACTGGCGTAATAAAATGCTTCACAACCAGTTGGCTCATTTTTTTGCTGTTCTAATAAAGTTGCATAAAAAGCTTGCTGTTTGTTATTAACAGTGGTCATAAGCAACTCTTTTATCTTATTGGTAATACCCTGGTGAGCAATACACAAGCCTCGCTTGTCTTCTCTTAACCAACCTGTTTGGCATAGAGTTTGTACCTCTGCTGTTGCATCATAACCCAATAGATTATTTATGGTATGAACCGGTAAAGGACTATATATAAAATTGAATAAGGCTAGAATAGAGTGGTCGACACTCGTTGTGTCATTATTATAGGTTGAGTGAACATGGCTATACAACAGTTGCCAGCTAGCTGCGTTGGCAGTATCGGGTAACGCTTGGCTACATACCCATAAATGCAGTGGTACGGTCTCTGATAGATGAACTAATAAATCCAGTACTTGTTTTGATAGTGAATCGACTTGAGAGAAATCTTCGATACAAATGAATAATGGCAATCCAGTTTCATGAGCAACTGCAGTAGCTGCATCAAAAATAAATTTAACCAGTTGGGTTTGGATGCGTGGTTTAATTTCACGTTTACGATAAAACTGTATAAGTGCATCTGAATTATTCTGCAATACAAAGTCAGCGAGGAGGGCACGGTAACCTGTTTTACCTTGCAATGCCGATAAGTCTTTTAATTGGGGGGCCAACGTTAATATGACTGCCCCATAACGCGTAATTAATTCGGGTTGGGTGGTTTCCAGTCGCAACACTAATTCAATGACAAGTTGAGCAATTACATTCCAAGGATGTTTGAGATGGTTATTACCTGTACTCCAAAGTGAAATTGCACCACTATTACGAGCCTGTTGGCAAATGACCGCTAATAATGAGCTGGCTTGACTCTGATGGCCTTGCAGCCATACATGGGCTGTTTGTTGTGTGACTCTATTTAACTGTTGGTCTAGAATATGGGTGCAGATAATATCAGCTGCTGTCATTGTGGGGTGAGTCATTAATGCGGCTTCCTGTTATTTAGATTATAAGGCCACCGATTTCTGTATTTTTATATATCTATTTGTTGGGGGTGCCAATGACGATGGGTAATAATGTGGACTCTACTGTTCCATCAATACCAATCAGTTGATTTACTTTATCATCCAAAAATCCACCCAGTAAACAGCAGCCAAGGTTTTCATCAACGGCTTTCAGGCTAATGGCTTGTGCTACCTCACCGGCTTCCATTAATGTCATCCGGTAGCCTCGATCACCATATTTGGTTGTACTGCGTTCAAATAATGCAGTTAAAATAATTATTGCATTAGCAGTATCGACTTGTACGCCTGTTTCATCCATAAAAATACATTGTCTGCATTCATTAGAAAAACTCCCAGTTTTTATTTTATGCAGCACATGGTTATCAGCCCCATAATGATAAATACCTTGCTCTAGTCCTGCTACTCGAAAAACAATGCTATATATTTCCAGTGGATAAAGTGCCCCGCCAGAGGCTACTGCTCTAAATTGCTCACCACTGGTTCGGCCATAAGCAAAATACAATAAACGAGTTAACTGCTCTAGGGTTATGTATTCGCCTGAGTATTCTCTAAGAGAGCGACGTTTAACAATGGTTTTTTCCAAATTATTATTTGGCGTTGGCAGTGATAGTGCTATTTTAGGCGCTAAACTGTAAACCTTATAGCTTTGACTCATCATCGATAATACTTCAGGTTTGTGGTTTAATGCTTGCATTGCTTTGCCGGCACGTTTAGCTGAGGTAGCAGTAAACTTACTGTTTTCATGGAACAACTCACATAACAATGAGTCGTTTTTTAAAGGCATTCGAGAATTACTACCAATTTTATTACGCAATTCACGCTTAATAACATCCATGAATTTCTCCTTATGGAAATGGGTGAGGCAGAGGATTTAATAATTCTGGATTAGTAGGTACACTGCTCCAGCCCATTTCTTGCGAGATAGTAAATAACCGGTTAACCCCTAAAAAAGGCCAGTTATGATTACCATGCAAAGGCACTAACCCTGGTACAATAACACGAACCACGCGTAGTCCAACCTGGGCGATATCGGCAGTGGTAATATCAACGACAATTGTCTCATAACCAAGCTTGGCCAAAAAAACCACTACTTTTAATAAATCACCTTTTACGCTGCCTGTGCTTTGATCTTTTAGTGTGGAGGCGTTTATAGATTGCTTTGAACTTTGCAAGCTTGCCAGAGTGTCATTAATTAATTGAGGTTGCTTAACATAAAGACTGCAATGTTTATCAAATGAAGTAATGTCTGAAAAATTGCTGGCAGGTTGCCAGTCTTCATCTTCCTGACGTAAATAACGCAGGTAGGACATCGTTTGGCCTATTTCTAGAATTGATTTAGTCATTGCTGCCTGTGGTGATAAGCGAGCAGCAGAGCCAACAGCAATCACAGGACCAAACTCACTAGGGCGGCGCATGACTACCCAACTACAATGTACGGGAATATCCAGTGTTATATCATACACTGTAACATTGACTTGCGAATCTGAAGCGTGAAAGCGTTGATTTAACAGTGAGTCTAAAGGGTTATTTTTAGTAGTTACCTGTCGTTTAATTCGTCGATGCAGCCAGGCAATCGTAAATGCGTCACGCTCGATTACTTCATATAAACCAGACAAAGTGGCTTCTTCAAAACTGGAAGAAGCTGATAAGCCACTGGAGGCGTTGGACTCAATACGTGCTTCATCTGGCCCAGGTTGATAACTCATATAAACCTGCGAGGCGGGCACTAGGCGCCAGCATTGATGAGTCAGCGAATAGCCCCAAACCCAGCGAATGACGGTATTTTCATCAAAATACTGAGTAGCTGACGGGCGAGCGGCTAATTGCTGAGGTGATAATAAGCTCATCAAGGCCGGTGCAACGGCTTTATCTTTTAAATTTTTGGCGGAGTCTAAAACCATATTATCCTGGTTGTAAAATAACATGGCATAACGTTCTGCGGTTTCACCTATGGTAGCTGCTAACGCCGCTTCCAGGGTGAGGCCAGCACCACCTGCCTTACTGGTATTTGCCTGGTTGGTAAACTGGGAAATATCACAAGTAGTTACCCCGAAAGAAAAACATTCAGGGTCACCCGGACAGAAAACTCCTTGGTTAATAGTACGAATAATGCCTGTACGTGGAGAAATTAAAGGGGCAGCACGGCGAATAGTTTGGGCTGGGTCAGATGGAGGAACATCCTGTAAGTCAATCAAAGCATCTGGGGCTTGCCGCGGGTCCGTATTTTCAGGATTGCGATCCCAAACGTTTTGCATAATTGGCCTCTTTCCATGGAAAATGTGAAGGTCCTGTTACACGACACTGGCAGTGAGGTAATCGCAACACATCGTGTATTTGGCTTGACCAGGTATCGCTATCCAATATTAATAACCGTCCAACCAGGTTGGCATCGTTATATTGAGTCAACCACTTTATTGTTTCTGTAACAGCAACACCGGCAATCATTTCAAACTGTGCAGTTAGCCCGACAGCTTGAACAGTCGTTTGTTGCTGGCGTAAATGGTTTTGAAAATCTCGGTATTCGTCAGGAAATTGTAAATTAGCTAAGATACGTCCTTGATAGCAGTTATAACAGGCGGAATCACCTGGTAAAAATAAAGGGCCAATGCAGACCAGTTGATGATTATCTACTTGAACTAATAGCCATGCTAAACCATGGGTTAATGCATATTGATTAATGGTTTCACATAACGCAGGGTCTTGCGCATCTCGACAAACAATCAATAAATTGGGTTGATCCTGGACAGGCAGACTTTGAAAAGCGTTAGGAAATAGTTGTTGTCGATCAAGTGGATAAAATGTCACCAGGCTATCTGAATCTGGTTGGGCTGGCCAGGTATTTTGTAGGGTAGTGATATCATCTTGATTTTCACAAAATACTGAAATAGAACCAATACCACTGCGTTGCAGCAGACTGATCATTGCCGTACCTACGCCATGACTGTAAATAATAGCTACATGGGCATTATTCAGCTTGTTTTGCATAGCGTGCCCTCCATCTGTTGCAAAGCGTGAAAAAAATAGTAATTGATTTTGATGAGCATTTGGCAAGTCAGACGCGCGGGAATAACTATGGCCCTCTTCAAGCAGCGTACATTTATCTAAATGTTGAAGCAGCGCTATGGCTGTTGATGGATCAATCTGACGTTGTTGTAAAATGTTTAGCAGGGTAGTTTGATCATATTGACCTGTCAGCAATGAAAGCACTTCGCTAATGGCTGCAGAGGCTTGTTCAGATTTTGCCCTGATCTGGGTTATGTCTTCATCTCCACCACGGATACCCCACCCGCCATTAGCGAGTGGGAAGACCGTTAAAAAGCGCTTTAACTGCGGTCTATTGAATGAAAGTTTCATTGGGGGTTGTCATTGTTTGAGCAGTTACAGCCAGCACCACAAGGTACAGTAATATCAGCTACTGCATGTTGTGTGGTGTTTTCTTGAAGGACTGTAATTTCAAATAAATCATCATCTAGTTTTTTGTGAAAATCCTTTTCGATATTATTTTCCATCGCTTTATCCTTGTTTTGTGTAGTGCCAGATAGTGGCTATACCACTTATAGACTGCTGATCTATCTCTGACAACAATATGACTACGAGTAGGGTTAGTCTAAACAGCATTGCAGTAATAATTTCTTCAAATTATTATGCAGTTTTTGGGAGATGATACAGCTTTACACTGCTTTGATGGCTGCTGATATAAATGTCTCTCAAAAAGACACGCTAATTATAACTAACTAGCGCAGCCTATATAGTGTTAGCACTTTGTGTTTTGAGTGTATATACGACATTGGTGGAATAGCTTGTAAGCTCTGTCCTCAATTACTGAGTTGTGTGATATAGCCGATTATAAAATTGAGCAACAGCCGTTTTTTTCAGCCTGTATAATGTAGCGGGGCGGTTGCTACCATAGCGTTTTTCACCCGTATCTTCTAATAAATCCTCATTTAAAAACCGATTGCGGATTGAGCGCATGGGAGGTGTTTTGCCAAGAATAGCCAAAAATACATCACTGATATCGGCTAGGGTGAAACATTCTGGTAATAAATAAACGGGTAGAGAAGTATATTGTACTTTATTTTGTAGGCGCTCTAACGCGACTGATATTAATTGGTTATGATCAAAAGCTAACAGCTGTCCCACCGTATTGCCTTGCAACGTTAACCAACGGGTATCAGGGAGTAATACCTGATTGGCAGCAGAGCCAGGAAAGAGTGCATAGTACACAACAGTAATTGACCAGCCACGGGGGTCTCGCTGTTGATTGCCAACGGTTTGCACTTGCTCTAGATAGGGCGCTTCCGTGCCTATTTTGGCAGCTAATTTGCGTTGAGCAGTAGTATCTAAATTGTCATCCTGACTAATATCAATAAACCCTCCTGGCAACGCCCATTGTTCTTTCGCAGGGTGTTGATGGCGTAAACAGGTCAGTACCTGGAGCCGGTGGTTATGAAATCGAAACGGTACTACATCCACAGTACATAATGGTGCATCAAAATCTTGAACATTGTATTGAGCAAGATATTCAGCTTCTGTCAGTTGGGAGTGATCAACCATGGTTTTCAAAGCAACTTGTTGTCAACACACTAATACTGCTGTGTTTATACCATTAATTTTGATTACTGCAAGTTTTGCTGTATCTGACGAATGAGGTCTTATCACTCACCGTGTACTGCATTGTGATTATAACCTTTTGATGCTTTAGCTATAACGGTTTAAACCAATTCCCCAGGATTTGATCAAAAAAATAACAAGCCTACTTGACTTGATAGAGAATCTAATTCATTATGTTAGTGAATTAAGTTCTTTAAGAAGGTGGGGCATGGCTAACTCTATTGAGAAGACAATTGATAAGTCTGCAGTAGTGACAACAGCGGCTATTAACATCGGGCCAAGGCACACGGTCGCTTCCTTTGATGTGGATGCACAAAATTGCTTTACACCGGTTTGTCCTGATGAGTTACCTGTGCCAGCAGGTAATGAAATTGTGACAGAGCTTAACCAGCAGGCTGAGTTAGCACATTACCGCTTAGGCTCTAAAGATGCTCATTCACCCCATGCGGTTTGGGTTGCTGATCAGAACCATCCTCCGCTAAGCCCGGTCAAGGGGAAAAATGTGGATATCCATTGGCCTCTTCATGCAGTACCAGGAACAAAAGGGTTTACACTTATTGAAGGGTTGCCAGAAGTGACTGCTTACGACTTTTTTGTATGGAAAGGGGTTGAGCCAGATATGCATCCTTATGGTGCTTGTTATCATGATTTGGCAGATACTAAAAGTACAGGCGTGATTGAATACCTGTTGGTAAATAAGGTGCAAACTGTACTGGTGGGTGGTTTGGCGTTGGATTATTGTGTTAAAACAACGGCTTTGCAGTTGGCTAAAGCTAATTTTCAGGTAATCGTTAATTTGGCTGCTTGTCGAGGAATAGCTGAAAACAGTATTAACGAAGCGCTTAATGATATGCACCAAGCGGGCATTTTACTTATAAAGTCTGCAGCACAAGTTAAAAACAGCCAGTAAGGAATAGCCCATGTCCCGATCAATTATTAAAACACCTTTGGATACCGATTTATATAAATTCACTATGCAACAAGCGATGTTGCATCAGTATCCAGAGGCGGATGCTGTGGTACGCTTTAAATGTCGTAGTGACTTTGACTTAAGGCCGTATCTTCATGAAATACGGGACGAAGTAGAGGCTTTATCTGAATTGTATTTTCGTGAAGATGAACTGCGCTATTTAAAAAAATTGCGGTATATAAAAAAAGATTATGTCGACTATTTGCGCTTATTTCGGTTAAACCCTAAGCATGTAAGAGTATTTATTGAAGATGGTCAGTTAGCAATTACCGTTCATGGGCCATGGGTTCACATTACCCATTTTGAAATTTATATTTTAGCCATCATCAGTGAAGTAGTTGCGCGTAATAAATATTCTGATGTGGATTATAACGAAGGACGCCGCCGCCTTTATGAAAAAATAAAAATGATTAAGCAGGCAGCAACAAAAATAGATTTGTCGGGCTTTAGTTTGGCTGAGTTTGGTACCCGTCGCCGTTTTTCCAGAGAATGGCAGTTTGAGGTGGTTGACATTTTAAAGCATGAGTTGGGTGAATATTTAGTTGGCACCAGTAATGTAGATTTTGCCCGTGAGCTAGAGCTGTCACCTATAGGCACCATGGCTCATGAATGGTTGCAGGCGCATCAAGCACTAGGCGTTAGGCTCATTGATAGTCAGAAGGCAGCCCTGGATGCTTGGGTAAAAGAATACCGTGGTGATTTGGGTGTGGCATTAACCGATGTGATTAGTATGGATGCTTTTTTGCGTGATTTTGATATGTATTTTGCTAAATTATTTGACGGTATCAGGCAAGACTCTGGCGACCCGATTACTTGGGGTGAAAAAGCGATTGCACATTATGAACGGTTAGGTATTAACCCACGTAGTAAAACGCTCATTTTTAGTGATAGCCTGGATATTCCAAAAGCGCTTGAAATTTATCAGCATTTTACCAATAGAATAAATGTCAGCTTTGGTATTGGCACTAACCTAACTAATGATTTAGGCTGCCCAAGTCTTAACATTGTTATCAAAATGGTTGAGTGTAATGGTCAGCCGGTAGCGAAATTATCGGACAGTACAGGTAAAACTATGTGCCAAGATGCAACCTATGTAGAGTATTTAAAGCAGGTTTTTCATTATAACGGACCTACCGTTTAATCCTATAAGAGGTTTGAGTACCTACTTACTTGCAAAAAGCGGGTTTTAGAAGGCTCAAACCTTGATATTGTACAATTTCATGCCATGCTTATTGGTACTTATATCCGTAATAGAAGTGCCAATTATGAACACTAAAAAAGTAATCAACCTGTCACTTAAATACCCTCGTATTACCGTACGTACCCTCGCTACTTTAGCTGCAATTGGAGACAATGAAGGTAGCTCTGTATCTGAAATTGCTCAACGAATGGAGGTTGGCGAAAAAAATGTAGCCACCACAATTCGGCGGCTAGAAGAGGGGAGGGCAGGCAATCCAGATGAGCAGCTGATTCGTGTGAAGCAAGATGCTAAAGATAAAAGGTTTAAGTTGATTTATCTCACAGCAAAAGGACGCAATATTTTGAAAAAGCTTTAGCCTGAATGCTTCTCTCGGTGCAGAAGATTGTCTTGTGGTCTGGTCAAACCAGTATCTATATATTCTCAACAACAAATTAAAAAGCCCTATCACTAAATGTAATAGGGCTTTTAATCAATCTATATCAGGGCGCTTCATCTGGCAAAGGCTCTGGTTCTGGCTCTGGTAACGGTGGAGGGACGACTACAGGTGGTGCTGGCTCAGTAACTGTAGTGAGAGGGTCTGTTTCCACACTGGTTGTTACACTAACACGCCTTGATCTAATGCGGCTCATGCGCTTTTCCAAAGGACTTAAGCTGTTATATTGACTTTGTTTATTGCTTCTGAAAAAGTCAAACGGTACGGTGAAGGCAGCGGTCAATAGATTAGTTTCTTTATTGACATTATCATGCTGATATTCTGCACCTAAGGTAATGCTACTACCAGGAATACTGCTAACGATATTGGCAATGTCATATTCCAGTCTAACTCGACCACCAGCAATGTGTTCGGCGCCATCAGCATCAAAATAATAACTTCCCCCATAAATGCGCATTTGACTATCATCAGTTTCATCCCAAAAAGGGAGCCGATAACCTACTTCTAAGTCAGCACCGTGATAGGCAAATTCTTTTCGAATTTGGTTAGTGGCTGCATTGCGACTGACTTCTTTTTCTTTATCGCCTATCGGAATATAGAAATTAAATCTAAAATCCCAGTCAAATGAAACTACTTCAGCACCAAAGTTTAGTTGGTAAAAATTGTTGTTATGTTCAGTGCGTTTATTGCCAAGAAAACCATAACCACCGATTGCCCAGTCTTCATTAATAATTTGCCGGTAACCGTAACCAGCTTGCCCTTCTGCAAAGTCATCGTCAGCTTCAGCCAGAATATTTAAATAAGAAAGGCCTGAGTCATCCTGGGTTAGCGGAATAAATGAATTGAAGTCGCCAAACGAGCTACCATCAGTATAAGCCCCTTCACCTGATAACCAGCCATCCCATTTATTATTGGTTTCGGCTGACTCTTCTGCATAGCTATTAATACAAAATAATGTGGTGCTAACGCTAAAGATAAGTAATGCTTTATTTTTGATCATATTACGCCAACTTCCTGGTTACTACTTATTCGCCTTGGCTATGTAAGCCATTTGCGAAGAGTGTATAGCTTATGTGTTTGGGTAGCTATCCTATGTAAAACCGCACTATAAAAGTTTGACTGATTTCACGCAATATAAAATGATTAGTCAAAAGAAGGAGTGTGGTCAAATAATAATCGTTTTTTTAAAAACCAGACTCTCTAATTAAAACAGCGAAGATCTGATTATAAATTCGAGTGATTAAACTTTGTTCATTACCATCAATTTTTACTGTGCCATTAATCATCTGGGTAGGGTAATTAGGATATTCTATTGCTTGAAAGGTGACAGGATAAATAGGCTGCTCCGGTACAGCTTGGTTATTCGGATTTAATCGTACCGCGATAGGGCCACCAAATATTGATTGAAAAAAAGTGTGCTCAAGGAAGGGGGAATTAATAATGCTGACTTGATGTAATTTTACCCTTATTGGGGAGAGTTCAGGTATGTCGGGGTAAAATATGCCTGACTTAGTGTCACTTAGTTGATTGAGCGTTGTTGCTATGCTGTATCCCGTTAAATAGGTATGTTTTGACGTAATAAGTCGACCTAAAGCATTTTGAGAGTTTACCCATTGGTCAATATGTGGAGCAGGGTTATGCCAGTAAACTGTGCCTGTATAGGGTGCTTTTAAAACAAGTAAATCACGCTTTTGTTGTAAACCATCTAGCTGTTGCTTTGCTTGAGCTAATTGTTTTAAAAGTAGGGTACGATTAAACAATAGCTGATCTGTGCCAATGGTTTGACGTAACTGTTCTTGAAGATGGCCGATTTTCAATTGGCTAACATTAATCTGATGACTTAATAGAGGGTTTTCTAAGGTAAGAATAGGGGTTCCAGCAGTAATTGATTGTTGATGATTGACATGTATGGCAGTGATTTTTCCAGCAGTAAAGGTATACAGTTGTTGGCTTTGCTGAGGAAGGTAGAGTGCAGGGATAAATGTAGGCCAACTGAAAGGATAGCCTAATAATATCAAGACAATGATAGCAATGGTGGCAGGCAACAAACATTGCTGTGGTTTCTTGATAAGTTCTTTTTTGACAAGTTGCTTCAGCTGCCACCACTGTTTTAGTTCAGAAAAAATTGGGCGTAAAATTAACCAGTAAATTTCAAGTGAAAATAAAATTATGCCTAATGTCTTAAAGAAAAAAGAATAAACCAACAAAGCAATACTAAAAAATACGATTAAACGAAAAAACCAGGTTAGCCAGGCATAAAGCACAAGTAAACGAACAGTATGGAGGGGGAGTTGAATCGGGCAAGGAGTAGTTAACCCTAAACAGAATTTCCGTAAAAACCACTTACCACAAATAAATGCTTTAGTTTGTAAGTTGTCAATAGCAAGCCAATCAGAGAGTATATAGTAACCATCAAAGCGCATAAAAGGGTTTAAATTAATGATCAAGGTTAATACTAATCCGCTAGTCGCAATAAAAGCTGCACAGTTTTGCAGTGGACCGGTTGGTAAAAAGTGCCACAAGAAGATCATTAAGCCGGCGATAAAGAACTCAGTTAATACCCCTGCTCCATCAATAACTATTTTTTGATTGCGCTTAACCAAGCGCCAGCTATGGCTGGTATCAGTGTAAAAACGTGGCCATAGTAAAATAATGGCAATACCAATACTGTTAGTTTTGCATTGGTAGTATTTTGCTGCAAAAGCATGACCTAGCTCATGGGCAAATTTTGTAAATAACAAACATAGAATAAATAGCACGATGCCAGTTGGTTGAGTTAAGTAGGAAAAACTATTGACAAAAATATCCCATTGCTTATACGTCCAAAAGCTGCCAATAAAGGTCATTATCAACCAGCAATACAATAAATAAGGTGATAAAAGCTTTTTTACCAAAGGTAATAAAGTATTAATAAAGCGGTCTGGCTGCCATAGTGGGATTTGCCAACATAAATAATGCTTTAATAGTTGGATTAAAGGGTTACTGTTAGTGGGAGAGTAGTTTTGATACGAGTCAGTAACCAGTTGGTGTTTAACTAAAAAAGATTTAACTTGGTTAATTTCATCAGTGGTTGTTTGAACATTTTTGTGTAGGTTGATTGTTGCAGAGGGAGCAGAATAAAACTGTTGCTGGATAATATTATAAGTTCGCCAGCTAATGCGAAAATATTGATTTTTAGCAGGATCATATAGTGACCAACTAGGCTCGCCGTTGATACTCTCAGGGCCGCGGAAAAGTTGCAAGTCTTGACGTAAGCAGAGAGCTTGCATACTAAACCCCCAAATACTGTCTTATAGCTGTAATTGGCCGCCTGAATAAATAGTAAAACAGTGATACTGGCTCGCTGTAAACTTTTGCGGTACCTTTTAAACCAATTTGCGCTTTTGTGTGTTTATTGTCCAATGAAGCTGAGAGCTGATAGCTTAAACCAGCAAGAGGGTGTGGTGCTGCTGTAAAACTGACCTGCTGTAGGGTTGCCTGCAATGGTTGTAAAGGCACAGCATCTAAAAACAGTTTAATTTGAGCTTTTTCAGGGAAAATGGTGTGGTTTTTTACTGGTACATAGATATTAACCATTACATCTTGAGGATCACTAATCGTCATTACTTGTTCACCAGTGATGACAGGGCGCCCTTGCCAGTCGCTGACTGAAGAAAATTGTACAATGCCTGCTTGAGTGGCTACTACTTCAGCTTGATCCAGTTGGGCTTGAGTAAATTTTGACTCGGCTAAACGCAGCTTAGCTTCAGCTTGATAAAGGGCAATATTATTTTCAACCAAAGATTTTTTTAATGAGATCTGTAGTGCTTGATGATAGCGGGTATAAGCAAGATTTAGTTGTTGTTGGCTAATGGCATACTGATTGGCAAGCGCTGTTGTTTCAAAACTAAATAATTTTTGCTGGGATGCGACAGATTGATTGGGTTTAACCCATAACTGTTTAATAACGCCATTGATAGGAGCGCTGACAATAGTTGGTGTGCGAGCAACGATTTCAGCTGGAGCAGTAATGGTTAAACTGACTGGATAACAAAATAGAAAAATTAGTGCTATACAGCAAGCAATGTATTTTTTTGGGGTAAGTCTGGACAGTTGTTTATCTTTGAGCCCCAAAGCTTGAAAGCCATGTCCATATATTGTTGATAAGTGAGTTAATAATGTCTGCTCAGCGGGTTGCCACTGCTTTTGGGCTCGTCCAAGCCATAATCCTCCGACTAGCTTACCTGTTGGTAGCTTAATCGGCTGATATAGTATGTGAGGCATCATTAATTGACGATAGCTATTGTCAGTATTCTTGCAAAGTTGCTGGATATTAGGGTTAAGGGCAGATTGTTTAAAAAAAGTCGAATGGGATTGAGTGATTGCTTTGATGATGCAAGCTAAAGGACTGTGTGTATCGACAACGGTTGTATTGGCTATACTCACTAATCGCCATTGGTGCCGGTGGCGAAAAACTAAAAAAGCTTGGTCATAACGCAATAGTTGTCTGGTATGGTTAACTGCAAGAAATTGTAGAGCCTTAATTGACTTCGTTTGACGAACCTGATTTTCCAGTTGAACTAATCGAGTTAAGTTTGTTATATATTTTGGGCTATGTTGTTTAATGCCGGTATTTATATCGTTCATTTGACTAGAGCGGTGCCACTCATACCAACTACAAGCTGCTTATTAGTATGTTGATGAATTCGGGCAAAAGCGCGATAGGTCTGGCTGACAGGGTCAATTGTGGGGCTGACTTGGGTAATGCTGATGGAGATTTGATGTGGACTATCATCAATCTGGAAAATAAGTAATGTGGTTGGCTTGACTTTGAAATAAAAACTGTCAGGAATAATCAGTTCTACAGATAAATGTTGATGATCGATTACTTCAATAATGGCATCGCCAGCTTTAATACTTTGGTAGGGCTGTGCCAGCAGTCGAGCAACTTTACCTGCAAAAGGTGCTTTAATATGACAGCCTTGAACACTGATATTGGCTTTTGTAATGCTTGTCTTAGCAATATCCAGCTCTGCTTTGGCAAGCGCTACTTCTAATTGACCAATTGCATTATGCTTCAACAGTGATTGGCTGTTTTGGTAGTGTTTTAGTTTGGCCCGATATTTTGCTTTTGTTGCCTGAAGTTCTGCCTGATAGTGACGACAATCCAATCGCATTAATAACTCCCCTTGCTTAAAGGCTTTGCCAATACCCAGCGGTAGTTGAGTAATTTGGCCGCCTATTTGCGAGGAAAGCACCACTTGATGTTGAGACTTGATAATTCCTCTAATTAAGGATTGTTGAAATAAAGGAGAACTTTCATTAGCTAATGGTTGCTGGTAAGTAAGGTTTTGAGTGAGAGTGGTTGAAGCTGAACTGAAATTAATACCAGGCTGGCTAATATGGGTTATTAGCAGAAAAAAAATAGAATGAATGAATAATAACTGCATATGGCCTTCACGCGTTTTAATCAGTCAGCTGAAGTTATTTTGTCACCTAATTCAAGCATTTTTTGCTCTATACCGTTTGCCCAACCAGCTAAGGTATTATCTGTTATTGTTGTAGGTAGTACATCAATGCCGGAAGCGACGAGTAACTGACCAAATGTGTTGTGTACATCTGCATAGCTTAAGTCACGTCTTAATTTGCCAAGCAAATGGTTGAGTTCTGCCCTTAATAATTCATTTTTACCTAAGCGTTTTTTTCTGGCATTGACTCTCACATGGTGAACAATTTTCTGTTCGATCTGGCTAAAGTGACTGGCTGCTTTAAACTCATCAATGGCTTGATAATATGCCTGCCAGGCAATGTGTATTTGAGATAATACAGCCATATGCATGGCTAACCGATTTAATCGAATAATGTTTTGTTTTTCTTTAGCGACTTTCAGTCGACTCAACTGGGAAAATGTGCCCAGTAAGTTATAACTGACATCAATGCCGATGGTCCCCCAGTGCTGATTGACTAAAAAATCATTACTATTGTAATAGCCGGCTGTTTGTAACTTTAAATGGGGGAGTAGTTGTAACATTGCAGCCTTGGTTTCAGCGGCAGTTATTCGCTCTTTATAGGCTTCGTTTATTAGCTCAGGACGATGCAATAATGCATGTTGCTCGAACTCGCTAAGTGACATAGGTGGGTCTGGTAACCACATGGCGTTTGCAGCAGGCTCTATCACTTTAATATTGCTGCTGGGTAGTACATTAATTAACTTTGCCAGTTCGGCTTTTGCTGGGAGTACATTTTTTCGTAAAATGTGTAATTCACGAATAATTAATAAAATATCTCGTTGATAGGTTAGTGCAGTAAAAGGCGATTGTAGTCTTTTTTGACGGATGACTTCGCTGTCCCTTAGCGCATTTTCTGCTTGTGCCATTACTCTATCGATGTGCTTCATCAGGCGCTGTTGGGCGACTGTTCGCCAATAGGTAGAACGCACATCCAACATAATTTGATGAGCAGTCTTACGGATATGTTCTTTAGCCATTAAATAACGATCAGCTTGTTGTTTGGCGCGAACATAAGACAGGCCAAAATCCAGTACACTCCAAGTGAAGGATAAACTGGCTTCACTGATTTCTCGATCAGAGGATGTGGATGGCTCTAATGTTTCAGTGCCTGTTTCGATTGACTCACTAGAGGATGCATCTAGATTGGATCGATAGTTATAACCAGCTCGTGCGGTAAGTTTTGGAAGCAGCTCAAAACGGGCGGTATTTAACTCTTTAGCCGAAAGTGCTCCGTGTAATAAGCTAATGCGATGATTAAGATTATAGCGAATAGCCCTGGCCATTGCCTCTGATAAAGCCAGGGGCTGGGTGAGTGGCTGTTGTTTAGTTTGTAATGCTGATTGGTCTTGGCTTAAACGTTGTTGGTGTTGCTGAGGAGTGATAGGAATAGGATGAATGCTACAACCACTCAATATTATGAAAATACCTAATACAACAATGGTTTTATTCATTTCATAACAACAGACAACAACTAACTATATCTATTACTGTAGTATAGCATTTGTAGATTATTGTGCGGTTTGTTGTTGATAGTGAACTTCGCCTGTGTGGGTATTAATAACGACTTCTTTCCATACTGTATCACCATTAGCAAGCTCCACTTGTACTTTTAATGAAATCTGGTCTACATCAGCTGGTGGTAATCCAGTAAATGTGCCTTTATTTTTATTAAAGTTAAACCAAGCAGGTAAATCTGAACCATCTATTAATTGAGCACTATAACCCACTACCTGTTGTCCTTTTAATTGGCTGGAATGTTCCAAAGAACCAAATAACCCTGTATTGTCTGCTTTTGTCTTAATAATTAAAAATTCAGAAGCACTTAAAGCAGGTTTGTCAAATGCAATAATAACGGGGCGTTGTGTTATTTCCTGGTCAGTGACTGGGCTTTGGTTAAATAAGCTGTTAGCTGTACGGGTGGTATCTGGGTTATGGTGGCCTATAGATTGATAGTCTTGTGTTGCAGTTGCTATGTCCGCTTGACTTAAAGACGGTGTAATACTAGTAGCAATATCCAGTGGTTGTTGTGCATCTGTTGTCGTAGTTGTCAGCTCTTCATCGTCTGTTATTACAGGTTCTTTAGGTAACAGGTCAGTATCAGCATCTGTTATGGTACTGGCTGAACCAGGTAATGTCGGGGCAGTGGTTTTAGCAACCGCAATATTGGTATTAATATTTGAGCTGAAACCTCCTTGCCCATCGGTTAAGTGAAACTGAATGATGCGATTGCCTGGTACTGGCAAGGTGGTATCGTTAATAAAAGCAATATTCCGCACTAAAGTTGAAAGGACGGTTGGTGTCGCTTGATCATTTAAATTAATTACCAGAGGATTACCATTACTACCACCAGAGAAAGTGCCAATGGTAACCCCTGAAAAATTAATAGTATTACCAGTTAGTCTAATTTGATTGGCGTTGCTGGTTGAACGAATCGCCAACTGATCATGTCGGCTGTCACTTCCTGTAATTAATTGTACGGTTAACTGACCTCCGGAAAAATGGGTATTGTCAGGATCAATGACAATGGCGTTTTGTCCTGCATCAATGGGAACAAGTCCTGAACCTTTTAAATAGATTTGACTATCACCAGCTAAATTATTAATGGCTGGTGTCCCATTGACATTCACTGTGGCTTGCACAGGCAAGCTATTACCCCCATTACCATCATTTA
>NZ_JAPMOU010000043.1 GCF_028858535.1 Spartinivicinus poritis | reverse complement strand
AAATCCTCTCATAACAGTGGATTATACACATGATGCTGTATTATTGAACCTAGAAATGATTCGCGACTGGTATATAATGCAGATAACGCTAGAAAAAGTGATCATAATACATTAGTTAAAGCTGTTTTAGGTGAAGAGAATGAGGAAAAATCTTATCCTGAAACTTACACGGATGAAGAGTTGAAAAAGTATCGCTACCTATTTTGTACCAAAAGTAAAGTAGCCTCCCATTATCAGGCTATGGAGGATATCTTAGGGAAAGATGATAATGACTTTAAGAAAGCATGCCCAGAATTTATTAAAAAACTTGTCAATAAGTGCTCATCTCTTATAGAGGGAGCTGAAAAAGATGAGTAAATATCTGTCTTCTGACCTATGGAAGCCAAGCAATGGTTTTATAGCTACAGAAACTGAAGATAAAATCATAAAAGAAAAGTATAAAAACTTATCTATTCTTGCTGGCCCTGGTGCAGGAAAAACTGAAATTTTGGCACAGCGTGCCAATTTTTTATTGCAAACCGGTATATGTAAAGCACCTCAAAAAATATTAGCTCTTAGTTTTAAAGTAGATGCAGCTACCAATATTAATAACAGAGTTACTTTACGCTGTGGCAGGGAGTTATCTAGAAGATTTATCTCCTCAACATTCGACGCATTTTTCATATCTATTGTACGTAGGTTTTCCACGCTTTTGCCTGATTGGATACAGATGCCAGCAAATTTTGATGTTTATCCTTTTGATAAGTACTGGTGGGATGATTATCAGAGAAAAGAACTAGGAGGTCAGGTATTTCATTGTAAAAAATCATACTCTCCGTTAGATTTAAGTTTAGAACCCAATGGAGCAATAGTAAATTTTTGGGATTATTGCACAGTAAATAAAATTGCTGACTACTCTATGTGCTGCTCTATGGCTTTTACTATTGTTAAAAATTATCTCCAGGTAAGAAACTTAATTTTATCAACTTACAAATATCTTTTTCTTGATGAATTTCAGGACATGACAAACGCACAATATAGTTTTGTGAAAACTGTTTTTAAGGGGAGTGATACAATAATTACAGCTGTAGGAGATGCAAACCAAATGATAATGGGGTGGGCTGGTGCTAATCCCAAAAACTTTGAAAATCTAAAGAAAGATTTCAATTTAGAGATCATTCCTTTAGTAATTAATCATCGATCTAATTCCAATATTATTGGGCTCGTAAATTATGTTATTAAAGATTTAACACCAAAGGGAGAAGAACCTATAGTTTATCAAGGAACTAGAACAGATTCTCCGCCTGCTCTTAGTATAGGGATAAAAAAATTTGATGATGTAAATAGAGAGTCTGAATACATTTCCAAATTTATTAATTTAATTATAAGTGATAATGTTTATTTAACGCCAAGTGATTTTGTTCTTATATTAAGGCAAAAATCTCAAGATTATTTTGAGCTATCGAACGAAATTTTCCAAAATAATGGCCTTAATCTTCGAAATGAGGATGCGTTGGTTGTTGAGGACGGAGTTAAAATACAAGACCTTATGGTTGAGCCTCTCTCTGTTTTTTTGATACTACTCATTAGATATAAAGTTGGTTATATTAACTACATGCAAGAAAAAGAACTTGAGAGACTTTCGTCATTTTTCACAGGCTATGATTTGAGTCAAGATAGGGACTATAAGAGGCTAAGAGAATTTATTGTAAACTTGACGTTATTTCTTGATCTTTCCAGTTCTATAGAAAAATCCGTTAATAAAATCATAGAGGTCATTGGTGATGAGAGGATAAAAGCTGTTTTTCCTCAATATAAGTCACAATATTTAACTAAGGTAATTAAGTCCTTTTGTACCCTTTTTCAAAATGCGCTGGATAAAAATTTACAGATTATTGAGCAAGCAATAAATGATTATGAAGGAATAAATCAAGTCAAGCTGATGACTATACACAAAAGCAAAGGACTTGAGTTTGATACGGTATTTTTTGTTGACTTCCATGAAGATTCTTGGTGGGGGTTATGCAAAGCTGTTCAACAATGCGATTCAGAGAAACAAAGAGAAGAAAAAAATTCTTTTTTTGTAGGTATTTCAAGGGCCAAAGAAAGACTTTTTTTTACTAAGAGTAAAGGGAAATGGCCGCCAGTTATTTCTGAACTATTACAAGGTTCTGACTTGGTTGTTGATATGCCAGAAATAAAATGAATAGTTGTTTTAGGGTGGGGTGGAACTACCAAACTACTGTGGAAGTTCAAAGTTTTGATAATATGATTATTTTATCGTATGAGTTGCATTTTTAACAAATAAAATTACAGGCACTGTTATGCCTGTAATTTGGGCTTACTGAGTAGGAGCTATCTTTGCTGGTGTGTGGTACTTTAACGACCGACTAAGTTAATTAGTAAGTCCTGTCTTGATAGAAGCTTAGCGACTCTATCCGCTACTTTCTCTTTCCTGAAATTTCAGAACTGTAAATCTTTGCTGTTTCCATGAACCTGTCAACCCTTATTCTCTATCAAGCAATTTGTGTGATTGGTTGCTGGTAGAGTGATTCCTATCAACACACATTATATAGAGAAGCATTCATGAAAATGTACGTTGGCAACCTGTCATACAATGTCACAGCTGAAGATTTAAAAGAAACCTTTTCCGCTTATGGTGCCGTAGCAGATGTAACGCTGATTACTGACCGGGATTCTGGCCAGTCAAAAGGATTTGGTTTTGTTGAGATGGATAATAACTCCGAAGCTGATGCAGCTATCAAAGGGTTAAACGGTTCCTCTTTACAGGGTCGTAATATCAAAGTTAATCAAGCACAACCTAAATCTAATAGCCGCCCTCAACGTAGAAGGTATTAATACCTTTTAACGAAATATCCTGGGAGTGAAAAGCCATAAGCTTTTTACTTTCGGTCAGTGCTCTAATCAATATACTGTTATCGCATACCTAACCAAGTTCTTATTTTGACTGGTTCTTGCCTAAGTGCTGTTTGAGTGCGAAACGAGTGCGAAAATTGTCCCCAAATACACACAAAACCTCACCCTGTAAGATTTTCAGGTAATGCGTTAAGTGGTTGATTTTAAAGGAGTTTGAGGAAATTCAAGGTGAGTGGAAGTGGTGGAGGCGGCGGGAATTGAAAAACCGACGAAAGCCGCTTAACTTATTGATAATTCTATGTTTTATGAGTAGCTAGGGGTTGGGGGAAGTACAAGGGAAGCGATTTGGCTCAAACGACTGTTTAATGATGCTGCCTGATAAGAATGATTCTTATTGGTGGTCGCCCATGAATTTCAGTCTTTTAGTATACATAGGTTTTGGTTAATATAACGGTGGATTTTTTATGACACCTAGATGCTCTTAATATTGAATGAGCAGTGTTCATAGTCCTCATCGTATTACCGCGGCTGCTGAACCCGGTATACAAAGAGGATTTTCCAATGAATGAACTAAGAAACCGTGCCTGGAGAAGATTCAAAAACAGAATTAACAGTGGGCGAGGAATCGGAACTGATGATTGCTGGAAGCCAGAGAAAAACTGGAAGATGGTTTATCTTCGGTCTGAAAAGCTTTCCCGCGCTAGGCAATTAGGGTTTGAATACCCTAGGAAAGATATTCGTCAACTCTTAGATATTGAGTTGATAAATGGTGAGTAGTATTTCAAATCTATTATTTGTTTGCAGCCGGAATCAATGGCGTAGCCCCACAGCTGAAGCTATGTGGAGGAAGTATCCCAATTGCAATACACGGTCAGCAGGCACAAGTCCAAGAGCAAAGAAAACAGTTAGTCCGGCAGATATTAGCTGGGCTGATGTCATCTTCGTTATGGAAAAGAAACATAAAAACCGGCTGGTCGCTGAATTTACTAGAATGCTAGACTTTAAGCCAGTCCATGTACTTGATATCCCTGATGAATATAAGTACATGGATCCAGAGCTGATTGTTGAGTTAGAGGCAAGTGTGAGTCCGTATCTTTGTGATCTTAAATCTCTAGGCTAATCCTATTTTCACTGTGGTTTTTTCTTAACGGCGTGGGGGGAGGCTAGAAAAGCCGACGCAATTCTCTTAATTTATTGATAGTTATTGGTTTTTTGATGTTAGCAGTTTAGGGGAGCTGTAAGGTAGACTCTTGGTTTCTCATTATTTATTACTCACTAGTATTGTACCCTAATATTTATATTCCAACTGCGACCTTACAGTTAGATATGGTGGGCTTCTCTAAGCAAATTTTTACTGTCAGTCAAAAAAGTGTTTACTTTGTTTGGTGGCCACTGTATTATAATTTCAAGGCTAGATGCTATCGTCTAGGTGCTCTTTAAAAGATCTCATCATCCTGTTATCTGGACTTGTTACACGGCTTTACTGCTAAGCCGACCACTCTGGTTAGGTGGTCTTATCCACGGACAAGCCAGTTATTGGTTAATATTAGCCACGACTGATGCTTGCTTCGCAAGCGAACTAGAATGGTCTACGCCTTTACCTCATTCCTATTCGGTTCAGAATAACATTGACGACTGGTGTAATTTTGCACCGAATAGTCAAAGGATGTATTAGATGAGTATGCTTTTACATACTGCTCTTGAATTGTTGAGAGAAGTTAGAAAAGAGGTGCACACTGAGGTTGAGGCAGGTGAACTTGCAAAAATTGATCAGTCAATTGAGTTGCTTGAGAAGCAATTAGAATGCTCTGACAAGAATGTTTCTCAAATGGAAGTCTTGAGTGCTATTGGAAAGGTAGTTCAATACATACCGTCAATTGCTAAATTGATTGAAAAGCTAAGTAATTTGTTGTAGCGCGAGGCACAGTAGGCCATTCAATTTAAGAGGAAGTTTATTTTGAACATTGGAAAGGCAATCAAATTATGTAGAGAATTGAAGGGGCTTTCTAAGACTATCTTGGCTGAAAAAGCTGAAATTTCAATTTCTTACTTGACACTTATTGAGCAAGGCAAAAGAGACCCCAGTTTTTCTACGATTAATAATATTTGTGAGGCGTTAGAAGTACCTCTCAGCATTGTTGCGTTTTTAGGTGCAGATAAAAGTGAGTTATCAACGTTAAGTAGTGAACTAACTGAAAAACTATCGGGTGTTGCAATTAATTTAATAAGAAATACTGATGACTCCCCAGTACACGAAAAAGCCAATAGCTAAGATAAGTTCATTATGTAAATTATTAAATATAACTCATCAAGGGTTATTGAAGCTCTCTTCCAATTCAGACAAGTTTTTCTTTATTACCAAAACTATTGATAAGCCAGATGGCGAGAAAAGAATTACTTTTGATGTCAAAGAAAATCTAAAAGCTATTCACCGATTAATAAAGAGTAGAATTTTTTCAAATATATTGTATCCACAATATTTACAAGGAAGTATTAAAGGGCGCTATTATATTGGTAATTGTCAAATTCATACTGGACAGAGGCTTGTAATAAGCGAAGATATAAAAAATTTTTTTCCTTCAATAAACAGTGATGTTATCTATAGGATGTGGCTAAAGTTATTTGGGTTCTCCCCTGAAGTGGCCTCTATACTAACTGAGTTAGTAACTTTTCAAGGTAGTTTGCCTCAAGGTGCAATTACTAGTAGCTATATCGCTAATCTCGTATTGTGGGAGCAAGAGCCTATACTAGTAAAAAAGCTATCACATAAGGGAATTAAATATTCAAGATATATTGATGATATAACAATTTCGTCTGAACAGTTTTTATCTAAAAATGAAATAACCAACATTATCAGTGAGGTTATTCAAATGATTTTTAGCATTGGAGGGAAGCCAAATAGAAAAAAACACTGCATAATGCCTAGTCATGGTCCTCAATCTGTACATAATTTAAATGTAAACTCTGACTATCCTACCTTGCCCAAAAAGGAAAGAAAAAAGTTAAGAGCCCAAGTTTATAAGCTCGAAAGATTTGCTGAATTTGCAATAGGTGGTGAGCAATATGAGAAAGAATATAAGAGTTTATTTGGTAAAATTAGTCGAATGGCTCAATTGCATCCAGTTGAAGGAGGTAAATTGAAAGAAAGGTTGAATGCAATCAAGCCCAACTCGGATTTACGTTAAATAATAAGGCCAAGTAACAACTTTAATCACTTAGTTATTATAAGCTAAATCCAATAAGTCAAAAACTGTGCAAAGTCGGTAAACGTTTCAGCATCCTTATACCCCTCAGACAAGTGTCTCCAGACTAATTGCCCTGATCTAGGGTGACCTTCACGGAATATTAAAACAAATGACTCACCATAATCAAACACAACAACAGTGTTATCAGGCAGAGATTGACAACCTACAGGAACAGCTTTCTTACGGTCGGAGTTTGTTACTCTCATTATATCTGAGTAGCATGCCAGCTCTTCGTTGAAAGAATCAGGGCAGAAGCCAAGAGTATCCTTGTCTTCAAAGCCACTATAGCAGAGTGGAGTAAAACAGCTGAAAAAATAGGGGTGCTTTATTATTTGATAAGTTCTGCAAAATCACTTTTCGGTTTGTACTGTTTCCCATATTGCTCAATATATTTACCATAGTGTCGATTGATCATTTCAACACCAGTATGTCCCATCTGTTGTGCTATCCAGAATAGGTTTTCATTTTGAGCAATCATTAAGCAAGCAAAGCTATGTCGAGTTTGGTAAGGGTTTCGGTATCTAACTCTGGCTTTGTCCAGGGCAGGGCGCCAAGCCCATTCACGGACTTGTTTGTCATTTAACCACTTTTCTGGGCGGTTAGGATGATGAAAGACAAACTCTTGGTAGTCAGAAGTATATTTTTTCTGATCGAGTAGGGCATGTTCTACAGGAGCAAGCATTAAAATGCGGCGAATACCTTTTTGCCCAGTCTTTGTTTCTTTCATTTCACCATCAACATAGGCGGCATCAACTGTAATATACTTTTTCTTAAAGTTGACCTTATCCCAGGTAAGTCCAATAAGCTCGCTTGTTCGCATGCCAGTAAAAAATGCAGTAGTAAAATAGTTTTTAACCTGTCCCTCCATCACACCTAATATTGCTTCAATTTCGACTAAGCTAAATGGATCGCAAATATAATCACTCCGTTTAGACTGTTTTGTAATCATTTGGTCCAGGTCAATCAGATCAAGTGGATTGGTTTGAATTAGCCCATCTATCATGGCATCCCTAAGCACATGTTTAAGTGGAATTAGATGGTTAGCAATCGTTTTACGCTTGCATGTGAGGCTTTTTTTATATACCCAATCCCGTATATGTTTTGGTTGTAGCTCCCTGGCAGGAATACTTCCAAATTCAGGGATTAACTGACCTCGGATAGATTTAATATAATTCCTGGCGGTGCTCTTTTCTTTAAGCTGCTCAACTTTGTTGATATAGTCTTGTAGTAGCTCACCAATGGTTGTTTTAGCATTATAAAATTCACCAAACAGCTTGCACTTTTGAGAGTTAGGAAAGTGCTTGCTGTAACTAAACAGATTTCTCTCAATTTCATAGAGTATTGTTTCTTTTTTGCGATTAGTATAGGTTACATCTGATTTAAGCTTTTCCTCAAAAGTAGCAAGAGAGGTTTTGCATAGTTCTTTAGGTATTTCACGGCGAGTGACGACTTCCTTACATAGTACCCCTTTATAGATAAAATGTAGACGTATACTGACAAAGTTAATATGTTGACGAAACTCAAGGCCTTTTGGCTTTGTTTTTGATAAACGATTAATAATGACTTTAATGCTCATTGTTATTAGTGTTTAGGAATATAAGTGCTTTTTTCTGCAAATTCATTAACTGCATTAAGGTTAACCCAGATAACGCCATCAGCGGCTTTTCGGAATTCCTTACCTTCTCGCCAAAGCCCTTTGCTTTTTTTGTGGTGAAAACTATTTTGTGTATCACCTGAAAGCTCATAATATTTTTTTAGTTTTACCCAGTTTAACATGCTGCCCTCCATTGCTATATAAGGTTCTTCAGCATCATTAGCTGTATATTTATCATTTACGTATATGACGTTGACCCAGTAGGTGCCATCTGCTGCTTTCCGATATTCTCTATCCTGAAGCCATTCTCCTTTATAACGCATGCGTGTAAATTCAATGATTGATAAGTGGAATAGTTGTCGGTACTTTGAGGCTTTTATCCATTCAAGCAAAATTACCTCCTTAGCTCATTACTCCAAAAAAAGTCCGGTTGGTTTTACTATTTCTACAAAAGCCCGTTTCAACCTCGTCCCGAAGTATTTTTATATGCTTCGGTGCACTAATACTTATCTTTGCTTGCCCCGTTGATTTAGATAAACCCTCCCTATTACTAGGGTATGGATAAACAGTTATTTCATGATTCAGCTTAAAGGGGTGGCCAAACTCAATATCCTTAATACTAATATGGCCTTTATGTAAGGTAGTGAGTGTTACACCACCCACCGTTCTCGCTCGCAATATCACTCGATAATCACCAATCTTTAGTGACTCACCAACTCGACGCGTTACAGTCAACATAACTAAACAACTCCTAAACAGCGCATATACAATACCCCTCGAAAACTCTTGGGGGGTGGGATTCCAGCTTTTTTACAGTCACTTTTTATACTTTGAACCTGTTCAGGTGTGAGCCAAATAAAGTAGGGCTGACGACCTTTATAATCCTCAAAAAACTCAATATATTGGTAAATTTTATTGATTAGTTTTTGGTTATCCTCGCTCAGTTTTTCAATATCAAACTCTTTATTTTTTGGCTTGCTTGAAGTAACCATTTTAACAATTGCCTGGTTGGCTATACCTGCCGATTGGTCGAGAGCAAATTCAGCAATCGCTATATCAATTTCATTGGCATCTTTGAGGTTATATTTGAATACTCGGGTGTGTTGCTTCCATGGCTGCAAGCCTAGTTTGTCATTGATCATTGCTAAGTCCTAATAAGGTATAAGGGTATTATTTTTTTTGATTTTAGGTTTGGCGACAGCTTCCTGCCAAACCTGTTGGTATTATGCGTCCCTACCTTCAATAATCATCAGATCACCAACACCGGCTTGAATACGTTGAGTTACCTCATTAAACGCATCTTCAATAACTCTTTCCGGCTCAACCAGCTTGTACCACAACAGTAGCTGGCCTTCTTGCAATCGATAATAGAGTTTGGCTTTTACTTCGTATTTTTCGCCATTGTGGAAAGGTGCTAGCCCTAGCTTTATTTGCTCAGGGAGTTCGACTGTTCCTTTTTGGTTATCCTCACTATAAGTAAATTGATATTCCCCCGTGCTTAACCGCATGGCTGAGCCAAATACCGCCTTGCGAATAACATTAAACTTCAGAGCAATTTCTAATAGCTCGGCACCACTAGGGTTAACAATGTCTTCGGCTCTTTCTTCCAAAAACTCTGCAAAGGTGGTTTGGTCCATTTTTTCATTATTTCTACACTGCCAGGCTTCCCACTCTCGGGAGAGAGGACAACCATACTCCACAGTGTGGCTACCGCTTCTCGGCTCATCTTGTGACACATGAAAGTCAATTACAGCATTAAAGGATTGTCTTGTGTCATCAGCAAAAATAGTAGTATGTGGATTTTTAAAGCGATTAATGTAGTTAATTAATGATTGAACTGTATTCATTTTTACATGTTGACGCATTTTAATCGGATGTGGCAAATACTGCTCAATGCTTGTTAATTTATAGTCATGGCTAATCGCAACAAAGGGAATTCCTTCTTTGTTGTGAATAACTTGGCTAGCACCTAACTTAATTAACTCTTGCACGCTATTGTGTTCCATGCTGTCTCCTTTTGGTTAAAGTGAAAAATACTGCTTATTAGTTAATAGATTTTAGGTTTTGATTTGCGCCATTAGCTGGCACGGTTTTAAGGTCTAACTCTGATTGCTTGGGATCATTACGGAGTAAGTCACCATCAGCAGTAGACCAAAAAATGGCTTGGGGTTGCTCATGCTGAGGAATGCTCGATTTAATATTGGGCGTAATTTTTACCGTATCCTCATTATTCGCACTGAGCATTTGTACTTTGAGCTGTAGAGTTATACTGCCAGCTTTACGAGTATCTCTCACAGCCTGTACCAGTTCAGATAGCGTTTCAGTTAGCTCACTATCCAGGCTACCACGATTGATGTATCCAACTGTTTGACTAAATGGAGTATTTTCATTCATTGACAAGGTCTCCTTTTTTTAGGCAATAAAGTGCCGTAGCTCAAAACTGAGTGATTAAAAACTAATAATTTAATTAACTTAAAATGTTGCTGGTTCTACAAATAACTTATGCCGGGTTTTATCAAGCACATACCGCATACGACAGCGCAGGCTATTATGAATAGCTAAATCAGCTTGATATTTTTCGGTTATTTTATCCCACATCAAATCGGCTTCTGTTTTTCTTCTCCTTAGCTGTTGGTTATTAATTATTTCGTTCTTAGGTAAGCGAGTAGCCATAGTCATGCTGCCACCGTATCTAACGTAATAGCTCTTGAGCTACTACCAAGCGTTTGCATAAATAACTGTATCAAAACCTTATTGGCATCTTTATCAGGATTGTTAACGACTAAACAACCTCGCTCTGTATCAATGTAAGCCTCAACCACTGTCGTTATCGTTGGTGCCCGAGGAAGCAACCCGGTTCTAACTTCCTGCTTCAAGCTTTCAACCTGCTGTTTTGACATACGTTCGCCAGTCAGGTCTTTATGATCTTCAACCGCCTCAACAACATGTTTCCTTAAAACAGCTGGAGATAATATTTTTTTCTCTAATTTAACCCTGAACAATGCTTGTTTCTTACGAGTAATTAAATAATCGCCTTTTTTAACTGGCACAAACCCATAACTTAATTCTTCATATTTACCACAGGGCTTAAACGCTGCTTCTCCAAACCCACCTAATAACATTTCTACGACATAATCAGCATTGGCTTTTAACTGATATATAGTTGCGTCTTCATACATAGCTCGTCTCCTTTTGCATTATTGTCTAACGGCAAATACTCTGGCCGTCTTCCAGTCCGTTGTACTATGCGGACTTGCCGGGGTTTATCAGGGTTATCATTCACTACCAAAGGCACGCTATTCACAATAAATACAGCCATTAATATCATCACCACAGGTGAAACATTGAGTGTGACGATTTTTAGCCGTATTAACTCAGCAACCAGATGCGCTCGATTAGCAGTTTTAAGCTTGTAATGTACGTTTTTTATTCTGCTGCTCACTGACTGCGGTTCGATATCATGATCGCGAGCAATTGACTTATCAGTCTTACCGGATAGAAGCCCTAAGCAGTATAAGGTCTCGCGTGGTGCTAGATACGGATTTTCTAAGTGAGCTTTCCAGGTTCCGTCTGTGATTGTGTTGCCGTCCATAGCACTATCCTCAAGAAGTTAACTATTAAGATACGTGTTAATATGGAAATTTGCAAGATTGTAATATGGAAATTTGAAAGGTTTTAGTGTGAGATACTATAAGCTGCTGTTTCAACAGGGTTTGAGGTGATGCTAGAATGTTTATCCTAATACTTTGGGCAAGCAAGTAATGATTAACTTATTTGAAAAGATCAAAGAGGCTAGAGTTAGGGCTGAGTTAACTCAAGAAGAGCTGGCTGAAATGTGTGGTGTTAGTAGAGCTACTGTATGCCAGTGGGAATCGCAAGATTCAACTAAGAGATTAAAGCCACGAAAAGCAAACTTACACAAGATTAGTCAAGCAACAGGTGTTTCTTTACACTGGTTAAAGTCAAAGTCTGAACAAGTACATATAGAGAGTGGGTTAGAAAAGGAAGTATTAAACTTGCGTCAAGAGCAGAAAGCAAAGGCTAAAAAGGCAGTGCAAGATCTATATGCAATGGTTGTGAATGATGAGCTAAATTCTGATGAAATAAGTGCAATTGTCGTTTTGGCAAAAGTCCTGGGTAACAAGTAAGTTATTGCTTGTGAGCTCTACCTTTAATTGCACTAGCTAATGCAATAATGACTTCAGCGTCATCGTAACTGATAGTATCTTCAATCACCATAGTGTGGAGTTCAAGTAAGGCTCTTTCTAGGTCCTTTCTATTACTTTGCTTTTGAGTTTTAAGTCGATTTTCTAAGCTTTTACTTTGCAGGTCAGGGTTTTGAAGAATAAATTCTGGGTCAATTTCTGAGCTCTCTGAAACTAGCCAGTTATAGGGTGCCCCAGTGACTTCAGCTATTCTTCTTAACATTTTTTCTCTAGGTTTTGAACGCTTGCTTGGGTCTGGTGTTTCCCATACGCCAATAGTAGGTCGAGCAACACCTAGCTTTTCTGCCATTTCTTCTTGAGTCAAGCTGGCACTGGCTCTTGCCGCTCGTATTCTTTCCCAGAGTTCACTCATATCTTGCATTAAAGTCTTGCTTTGTAATTATTAGGCTGCTAACCTGACTAACGTATTTTAAATATATGACATTATGTCATGAATGTATAACAATACGACAACAAAAGACCGGAACACCAAAGGCGTCCCGGCCAACTAATAAACCCGAATCAACAAAGTGCTAAGTGATGCCTTGCAGCACGCGGCCTGGGGGTGAGAGCAAAAGGAGTAAAAGCACTCATCCATTACCGTTACACTGTAACGCCTTGTTGTATAGGGAAAATATACCTAAACCATGCAGTTTTGTCATTAGACTTTGTGTTGCTGTACGAGTGTACAGTATCCAATACAAAAGGAGAGCTGATATGGAAGTAGTGAAAATGAATCCACAGTGTATCTATCCAAAATCTCAATCAGGATAACTTAGTCGTATTAATTAACCGGGCTTAGGCTCAATAAAATTAATTAAATCCTAATTTAGTAGCAAGCAAATAATTGTATTTTGCTGGCAGGGTATTTTTACGCTTAAAAATTGGAGAGCAAGAGTAAATGGAAGTTACTTTTACTACAAAAATAATTGGTCATATATCTGATCATGAGCTAGCAAATGTGTTATTTGATCGAGCGTCAAAAATTGAGCAGAACTTAACGAGACAAGGTGAGTTCTTTACTGATTTAGAAGGTAATACTTACCGTCATTATTATTACAGTTACGAACCTGTTGAGTTAGTTAGCTCAAATCCAGATGTAGCAGCTTTAATCGATGCTCACAACGCACTGAACCCGATCAAAAAGGCTTTTGAAAAATACAAATATTCAAAAGAAGAGATAGAACAGCTAAAGAAAACCTTATTTGTAGCTCAAGACTAAATTTTAGACATAAAAAAACTGCTTTACCCGACCAAGAGAAGCAGTTTTTTTAACAACAAAGGATGTAAATATTATGCAGAAAACTGCCGAAAAAATCAACGTTTATACAGTGTTTCGGGAGGGTTATTTATGAGTGTACAAGCGATAGCTTGGGCGTTTTCCCTCTCAAATCTCGAACCCAATAAAAAAATAGTTTTATTAGCGTTGGCTGATAATGCTAATGACCAAGGCTACTGCTGGCCTGCAATGGATACAATAGCAGAAAAAACATCATTATCTCGCTCGACAGTCAAGCGACACATCAAGTCTTTAGCAGAATTAAATTTATTAACAAAATTTGAGCGAGCTTCAGCTAGTGGTGCAACCACATCCAATCATTTTTATTTACATGTGGGTTGCCAAATTAATTTAGATCACTCCTCTGAAGCTGAAGAAAATGAGGGGGATCAAAATGACCCACCCTCAAATAATGGGGGAGTTCAAAATGAACTACCTGAAAATATAGGGGGTTCACCTATGAACCGGGAGGGGTGCACTAGTGACCTGGGGAGGGGTTCACCTGTGACCCCCAAACCATCATTAGAATCATCATATACAACTACAACAAACACGCGCGAGGTCAAAAATTCAGAGCCTGATATTTTTCAAAAAAAATACGAAACCCGAATAAAACCCCAAGGTACCCCCATGACTGAAAATTGGGAGCCTGATTGGAAAAGGGTGAAAGCCAGTTTAATTCGGGCAGGCATTACCCCTGACTTTGCTAACTTAAAACTCGATGAATTTAAACTCTACTGGCTTGGTCGTGGTGATCTGCATCCAGCTTGGACAGCCCGTTTTATACAACACCTGATAGACCAATGGCCTCGTCACCAGAGGCAGCAAGAGCTTAACCAGGCTTTGGACCAAAAAAATGAGCAGCAAGTAAAACAAATCCAAAAGCAGTGCGAAAACATGCAGTCAAGCGAAGGTTGGTCAGGTGACTTAGGAGATTTTTAGCATGGAACAAGCAACTAAAATTGTATCAAAATTAACTTTTAATCCTGGTCAGCAAGATATTCACAGTAACCAAAACCAGGCACTCAACCAGCAACAAACTGAGAAAATTATTAACCGAGTGTTTGATCAATTGAAAGCGATTAGACCTGCTTGGAAACTATCGCTACCAGACGGGCGAGCAGAAGCCATTGCCAAAAAAGAGTGGACCAAGGCATTCATCAAAAACGGTATTTTGAGTTTTGAACAGCTACGCTTGGGTTTTGATAAAGCCAGATCAATTGATGATAAATATTTTCCTGATCCTGGCACATTCATCAAGTGGTGTACACCTCAGCCCGAAGACTTGGGTCTACCTGAGCCTGCAACCGCTTATCACGAAGCTTGTAAACACGCTCATGAGCTAAACCCAAGCAAAGCCAAATGGTCTCACCAAGCCGTTTACGAAGCAGCAAAACAAACCGGTTTCTTTGAATTAAAGTCAATGGCAGAAAAACACATACTGCCTGTCTTCACAAGAAACTACGAAATAATCACCAAAAAAATACTAAAGGGTGAGCCAATCAGCGATATACCCAAAGCCCTACCCGGCCAAGTACAACAAACCATCGCTGAACGTAACAAGGCTTACCACGATGAACAGCAACAACAATCAATTCAACAAGCAGGCTTAAGCCATTTAAATAATAAAACTGATGCAATGACAGCAATTAAGGGAATGTTAAGAAGGTAAAAAAAGCATTGCTTCGCCTTTGGGTCTTTATTCGCGGATTAAACAACGAAGCAATGTGAATAGGAGTCATTTCATTATCAAGAATAGATATACCTCAATATTTTTACAAATTTATGTATATCAACTGTATAGGGATCAACATGACTAGCCAAACCAAACAACAACGCCTTGAAGCAGTAAACGAGTTAATCAAAGTCATTGCCAGCTGTGGCCGGTGCTTTTTCTCAGAAAATGCATATGGTTTTAAGCAAGTTGAAAATCCTTTTATTTCAACAATGGAAATCGATGAACGAGGAAAAATTTGGTTCATTGATTCAGAGACAAAAGAGCGTATTTACACCCACTACCAGCATAGGTGGAAAAACTTTAGTCAAGGCGGAACGCTAAGAGGCTTAATCGAAAGCTTCAGAAATTACATATCTAAAGGCCACCAACTAAGAGCAAACTATTTTCAGCCAGACATGGGCAACGGCTTTAGAAACCCGTGGGGCTACGGTGATGACATATTAATAGTTAAAGAAGCAGCGCTAAGACTGGGAATAGCCAAATAAAAAAAGCACTGCTTCGTCAACGCTGTTTAGGGGTAGTGAGTAAAACGAAGCAATGCACACGGGGGCTACCGTGCAATCAGTAAGACCCTAGCCAATTAAAGAAGTTCACCGCTAACGATGTACACCTACTTATAAAATCACTGGGTGAATAATATGGATAAAAAATCAAATAAATCTACTGAAAATAAAATTAACAAACTATTTGAGCAAGCCATTATGACTCCACCAGAGTTTTTTAACATTGTTGAGACACCAGAGCCGATTAACGAAAGCAAGTGCGTTAACTGTGGCATGAGAGAAATAAGCAGTGAAGTCGCTGGTGTTCATACAGGCGTTATGGCAACTACCTATGCATGTGGTACCAAGATAATAGGCCAGCTGTTAGAAACCACGGAAGTATGTGACGAAATTACCTCGTTAAAAAATAAAATATCAAGCTGGAATAAATTAACTAACATCACCTTCTCAAACGCAGTACAAGATATAAGGGAATCCCTCACCCTACTGTCAAAAACTGGTAAGCAAGGCAAGAAAAAAGCAAAAGATGGTCGTGAAGCATTAAACGCCATTATTCAACACGAAGGCCGCTTAAGACACCACGCCGACGTAAATAACAGGCAGGTATTTTAAGTGCTAGGCCGTAGCGTAACCAAAGCACAAAAACAATTCCATGATGCCCTGGCAGAACACGTCGGATGTATTGCCTGTAGAAAAGCAGGCAACCAAAACAACTGGGTATCAATCCACCACATAGACGGCAGAACAAAAGACCATGCTCATTGGTACGTATTACCCCTATGCGCTGGCCACCACCAGGATGGAACTGGAAACAAGCAATTAAACGGCTGGGCCATCCACCCCTATAAAGCACGATTCGAAAAACGCTACGGCACCCAACACCAGCTGTATATCGAATGCCTACACCTACTCGCTAGACATAACTACCGCTTACCAGAAGAACTTAAAACTTGGATAAGGGAAACAACATGATAGAAATCAACAAACAACTCATCAAGCAAGTATTCCCCGACTCAATGTTCAAACAGCTAGCCAGACCCACTGTCAGCCAAACCGCAATAAACGTAAAGCCTGGCCAATGGGTATGGGAAGACGGACAAGGCAACACATACAGCCTAGATGGCGTTACCCAATGGCATATCAAAAGCGGCCCGGATGATGAAGCCCAAGCTATGTACGAAGTTTATTTACATCTAAGCCAACTACACGGGCATTCTGTAGAGCGATGCTAAAAAAAACATTGCCTCAGCGAATAGTACGGACCATCAGGGGGACTGAGACAATGAACCATAAACAGGTGGTTTTAAATGTCTTATATCTTTCGAGTCAGACAATACAACACAAGAAGTTTACTTTGCTAGCACTTCTTGAACGACAAGTCATAAAACAATTTAAAGTTTGATATGAGTCAACTGGAGTCAGTCTTAGAATTTCATTTGAAAGCCCACAAGCTACCCAAGCCAATAACAGAATACAAATTCCACCCAACAAGAAGATGGCGCTTTGACTTCGCCTGGCCAGATAAGAAATTAGCCGTAGAAGTTGAAGGCGGAGGATGGATAAACGGAAGACACAACCGAGGCCAGGGCTTTGCCAACGACATGGAGAAATACCACGAAGCCATGAACCTGGGCTGGAACATATACCGCTGTAATAGCGAGCTAATCAAAAGTGGCCGAGCGGTAGAGCTTATACAAAAGCTGTTGTCTGCTAGTCGCTAGTAGGCGTGCTAGACAGTCCGAGACCAAATTAGGGGGTGAGACACACAACAACGTAGTAAGCCTAAATCAGCCGCTAATAAGCATTCTAGAACGGCTAAAACCAGTCTCAAAGACACAAATACGACAAAAAGCAACACGTCCATTAAGCCCTAGTAGGCATGTTAGAGGGGCTGAGACCAGATTTAAAGGAGACAAGAATGGAGTACGTAATTTTTGCCAGTTACGGAAACGACAGCATTGCATTAATTCAGTGGGCATTTGATCGAAAGCTAAGAAGCGTAACTGTCGTTTATTCTGATACTGGCTGGGCATGTGACTTTTGGAACGAACGCGTTATAAATGCTGAAAAATGGGTAAAAAGCCTTGGCTTTAGTACTGCCCAAACTAAAAGCGAAGGTATGGAAAAGCTGGTGTTTAGAAAAAAAGCCTGGCCACGTGGGGGTGGTGGTAGGTTTCAGTTCTGTACCGAAGCATTAAAAAAAGAACCTGCACGACAATGGCTTGATAAACACGACCCAGAAAAACTATCAACCTGCATGAATGGCGTAAGACGCTGTGAAAGCCGAAACAGGTTAACCGCTCCTGAATGGGTAGATTGCAGTCCTGATCACGGAGATAGAGAACTATGGTCACCACTAGTTCGTCATACAGATGAAGATAGAAATGCGCTAATCGCTAAAACGCCATTTGATGTACTTCCATACAAAAGCAAGGAGTGCTGGCCATGTGTCAACGCAGGCAAAAGAGAAATCAGGCACTTAGAACCCGAGAGAATTAATTTGATTGAGAGAATTGAAAAAAACGCAGGAGTAAATAGCAAAGGCAACCAAAGAGTAATGTTTTCACCCAGTAGACACAATGGAGCAGTAGGAATCAGAGCCGTTGTTGAAGATGCATCAAAAGGCATGAACGATTTAATTCCAGTCCGAATTTGCTCGTCAGGTTGGTGCAACTAAAAAGACGGCTCACCTTTTACTAACCCAAAGTACAAAGAAGCTTTAAAGCAAATATTAGAAGAAGCCAAAAGGCTCGATTAGTAATACAAAAAGCCCCTACTTAAACGCTACTTATCGAACTAGAGGGGCTGATACATATTAGTAAGAACGAATAAACCCTTAAAGGAGTGAAACATGACAGTAAACGTAATGGCATTATTAGCCCATGGCAGTATCAACTACGAAGGTGTACCTGGTGGTACCCCACAATTAACCGCTGAAGATGTGGCTGGTGCTTTAGGTATGGGCAGCTTACCACGGGAGGCGTACTTATTAGGACTATTAAAGTATGCAGGTGATAAAACAGTATTACATGAGCTGGATACCCTGGTTCAAAAGTATGTGATAGGTGTGGGGGTGAAGGAGAAATGGCGTGAACCATGGCCAAATGACAAAAAGCGATCCTTAGTGTTCTTTAAGCAATTTGCTCGACTAATGATTAACGAAATAGTGTTCGAAAACCTATGTGATGTATGTAAAGGAACAGGCATTGACAAACGGTCAAATAAATTCAGAAAGTGTAATTGTAACGATGGGAAAAGACCACTAACCAAAATGAAGCAAGCCGAATTTTGTGGCATATTTGAAAAATGCTGGCGTGTGCGTTGGCATACTCGTTATGAAGAATGTTTAAAGCAAGCTCATAAATGGCATGCTCAAATTATTTTTCATTTAAGTGAGTATTTAGAAAAAAATAAATGACTTATCATGCCTGGCCAACTTGCCCCAAATAAGCACGTTGGATTGCAGTTAAAATCAATAAATGTAATAAATTTTCAATAAAATTTTAATTTTGTTAACGACCCCACACCGGCATTTTCAGCCCCTTTCTCAAGCCTTAATTGGGGGGCACACCTCCCTTTTCAAGAGGAAATAGAGATGCTATATATAAAATACTGTTATAAAGCAAGTGAATTTTCAGATAATTATCATCATTCAGCAACCGCCGCTACCAAAAAATGAAAGGATTCGATATATGTATTCGAATGAAGAAAAGGACAATAAAAACCACCTTTCTGTTGAATATACGACCCAAAAAAAAGGTATAGGCAAACAGAGTATAAGCTTTGTAGATAATCGTCCACAAAGCAATCAGATTGCTCAATTACAGAAAGCTATGTCAAGTACTAGGCCAGGTCAACCTCTCTTACAGAAAAAAGAAAATAATACCGGAATGCCTGATAAGTTAAAGTCTGGTATTGAAAATCTATCAGGTGTTGATGTTTCTGATGTACGAGTGCATTACAATTCCGATAAGCCAGCACAATTACAAGCTCACGCATATGCACAGGGCAATAATATTCATTTAGGTCCTGGACAAGAAAAACATTTACCACATGAAGCATGGCATGTTGTGCAACAAAAAAAAGGACGCGTCAGACCTACTCTGCAAATGAAAGGAGAAGTATTAATCAATGATGACCAAGTTTTAGAGAAAGAAGCAGACATCATGGGCGCCAAGGCTCTTCAAATGAGAAAAATAGAACAAGGTGAACAAATAAACACAGAGAAATACTTCTCACCTGTAGTCCAAAGAGTACCTGTAGATAACAATACTGGCATAGAAAAAAGTCCTGATAAAGTTAGAGCAGCATTTAAAACAGCCCAAAGCTATATAGCTGAAACAAAAATATATTTAGGGCTTGAATTCAATTATGCTCAAGCTCATTTATATCCAGATTTAAATATCAGTGATATAACAGATGGAGTGGACAAAATTAAAACTCAATTAGACTATGTGATAAATAATGGAGATATTTATAACGAAGCAGTAAACAATGGTGTGGATAACCCTGGAAACTTTAAAGGTTATAGGTATATTAATAAAAGTACTGGCTCATATGCTTCTAATAGGGGAAATGGCAACAATGCATTAATAACTTTTAATAATGCAGGTGTCCAGCAAGAAGCTACTCATTTAGCCGGAACAATAATTCATGAAGCTTCCCATGGTAGTCAATTATCTACTGATGATGTTGCATACTTGCATGATGACTTATATGAAAAAATAAAAGACTTTCCAGATCTAATTCTTCAAAATGCAGACAGCTGGAAAAAAATTATAACTACAACTCGAAAGCCAGGCCCACAAGCACAGCCTACAAATCCTATAACATATGCAGGAGATCCAAATGGGGATACTAACTTCGAAAATACATATGATGACAGTATGCAAAAATACTTATTTCTAATGAGATTTGTGACCCGATATATTCGAGATTGGGGCTTTAGTAGCGTAAATATGTTTTTCATGGATATGTCAATAGCAGATGAAACAGAAATCCCTCAACCATCCCGCTTTGTTAAGGCATTTTATGAATTAATGGCTGAGGAGGGTTTAGCGCCTGACTTAACTGACCTTACAGACACCAAAGCAGATGAAATCTACAGCCAATTAACTGAACCAGTATCACGATTGCTGCGCAATATTGAAAATAATCCAAGGGTAACTATTACTGGTGCAAACACAATGACAATGTGGAATCAAAACGTCAGTATGACAACACTTACAACGCATGGCTTTTTAAATCAACTTCTTAATAATAATGCTAATCAAGTCAAACTTCTCAAACTATTATTTGGAGTGAATGATTTAAATGGAAGAAAACAATTTACTGATAAACATGGCACAACCTTTAAAATACTGACCTAAACTTAGAAAACCAGCTGTAAAAACAAAAGTTGTAGGTTCGAGGAGTGGAGGTATGTCCGTCACGATCAGAGCTATCCTCTTTCTTCTAACCACAAGCCAAGTTTACATCAAAAAAGGCCACAGGCTTCAAACCATCATGTTCACTGGGCTGAAGGTGGTAATTTCTAGGAGAAATAAAAATCCCTTTGACAGGGGTCGCTAAAATGTGTACTCTACTTCCAGAATGTATTTTTGTGTCTACACTAAAGTGCGTTCAAGTATAGAAAATTTTGGGAAAAGGCCTCATCATCTAGATGGGGCTTTTTTATGCCTGCAGCAAACCACTTCCCTACTAAATATCACTATGGACACTACTAACTTGTTTACTGGCTCGCTTGTCAGATTAAAGTCGGGCGGCCCATTGATGACTGTTATTAATGTAAACTCTTATTCAGTACACGTCGAATGCCGTTGGTTTGACGGTGCTACTCCACACAAAGATGTCTTTCCAAAATCCGCTTTAGAGCAAGTGAATTCTTTTTAACTATGAAAATCACGAAACTCGTTGTGCATTGCTCTGATACACCCGACGAACGAGATATATCAGCCGAAGATATTCACCAGTGGCATAAAGAAAAAGGCTGGGATGGCATCGGCTACCACAAAGTCATTAAACGCGATGGCACTATTGAAAATGGCCGCCCTGACTATTGGCCTGGTGCTCATGTTAGAGGCTACAACAGTTATAGCCTTGGTGTTTGTTTAATTGGTCGTGACTGCATTACTTCCGAGCAGTTAGTTAGCTTGGAAAAAGTAATTGACGACTGGCTGTTAAAATATCCAAAAGCTGAAATAGTTGGGCATTGTGATTTAGACCCTGGTAAAACCTGCCCTAACTTTGATGTGCAAGACTGGTGGAGCATAGTTAAAGACATAAGGAGCTACAGCCAAAATGGATATAGTAACTAACTTTTTCATTACTTTGGCAGCTGCTTTTATTGTTATTGTTTTACCTGCACTTGGTCTATTCATTTACTGCCACCACCAGCGAACTACATACTCTCAAGATTATTTAAACAGAAAGCGCAACTCAAAGAAAAATGATAGCCACTATCGTCACAGCCGTTAGTAGTTTATTTCAATCCTATTTAACCAACAAACAGCACAAAGCCGAACTTAAGCAAGCCATCCACAAAAAGCAACTAGATGAAATCCAGCAAGGTAATATCAGTGCTTCAGAACTGGATTCAATTAGTATTCAGTCACGAGGCTGGAAAGATGACTTTCTACTGATTATCACTGTTTTACCTTTAGTTGTTTGCTTTGTACCTGGTATGAGTATTTATATCCAGGACGGCTTTGACGCATTAAAAGCCAGTGTACCAGAGTGGTATTTATACGCTTTAGCCCTCGTTTTTATTGATACCTTTGGATTTAGACGAATACTGCGTAGTGTGTTAGTTCAGTATTTAACAAACAAATTTGGTAAATAACTGACAATACGGTTAGCCTGATGGTAACTGCAAAAATCATCTCAAACGCCCCTTATGTCGCCAGTGTAGTCACTGTGATTGCTGGTCTAACACTCAAAGACTGGGGTGTCATTATCGGCATTATTCTCACCACGATTACTGTTGTTGTGAATTGGGTGTACAAGCATCGGCAGGATAAGCGGGAGACGGTTTTGTTTTACCAAAAAGTAAATGAAGCAGTTGAGCAAACAGACAAGTAAATGTTTTCAAACTACTATTAGAAGGGTATTATTTTTTTAAATAATACCCTTCTAATAGCTTATTATAGTATTCATCATAAGTACCATCTTTATGCATAGACTTCAATGCTTTATCAAAAGCCTTAAGGAGTGGCTCGGAATCTTGTTTTGTTTTAGGAAATAGAAGGTATAGGTTATCTGTAGTAATTGGTTTGGAGGAGATATCTACTAGTTTTGCTGTTCCTGGCGCAAATTTATGGTTAAGTATTGAATAGCCAACTATCATTGACAGCGCAAATAAGTCTATTCTTTCATTTAGTAGCATATTCAAACCGATCTCATCTGAGTTAATGGTTTCAATAGTTAATCCATGTTCCTCAGATTGCAATTTAGGAGTATAAGCGTAACTCCTTGTAGTCCCAATTCGAAAATGAGCAAGATCACTAAGTTTCTTCCATTCACCAACTTGTGTAGTTCTTAGATGAAAAAAAACTATATCCTCTGAGGCAAGTGGTTCTTCATTACAGTAATAGTCTTGTTTTCTTTTTACCGTACAAAACCAAAAAGCTGAAGCATGGTATTTACCAGACAGTCCTTCTTTATAAGCCCTAGCCCATGGGAAATAATAGTAGATAACATTATAACCAGCTCGTTTAAAGGATTCTTTTATAATATGACTAATAAATCCACCATGTTTGTAATTTTGAGAAGACCATGGTGGGTAGTCACCAGTCGTAATCTTTATCATCTTTTTTTCTGCTCCATAAGAACAAAAACTAAGAATTATCAGTAAAATAACAAACCACCGACTCATTATGATTAAGTCCTTGATCACACATATATTCAGAATAGCAATTTCTCTTAACTTTCACGAAAACAATAATTGCGAACATTTGATCTAGCTAACCCCTACAAAACTTTCCTTAAAGTCATAAAAAGAGCGTAAAAAATGAATGACATAATTCCATTTCAATTCGGCTCATCCTCCATTCGTGTCATTAATAGAGAAGGCGAACCTTGGTTTGTGGCCAAGGATGTTGCTGATGTACTGCTGTACTCTGAAGCAAGTGCGATGACACGCACTTTAGATGATGACGAAAAGGGTCTGCAGATTATACAGACCCTTGGTGGAAGCCAGGGGTTACAGGCTATTAACGAATCGGGTCTTTATTCAGCCATCTTAAGAAGCCGCCGGCCCGAAGCCAAAATCTTTAAAAAATGGGTTACCAGTGAAGTGCTTCCAACTATTCGTAAAACTGGCAGCTATGGTACAACTCAAATTGATTGGACTAATACACAGCAAGTGGCAGGGATACTGGCGCAGTCAATGGAAAGAATCCAAGAACAAAGCCAACAAATAGGCGCTATGAAGCCTCAAGTTGAAGCCCTTGAACGTATCGCTAAATCCGATGGTGGTATGTGTATTACCAATGCTGCTAAAGACTTGCAGGTTAGGCCAAAGGATTTATTTAGTTGGTTATCTAAGAATAAGTGGATATATCGTAGGGCGGGCCATGCTAGCTGGACGGCCTATCAAAATAAAATACAGCAAGGTGTTTTAGAACATAAAGTCACTGTTGTCAGTCGTTCAGATGGATCAGAGAAAACCACTGAACAAGTGAGGGTGACCCCTAAAGGTTTAGCTTTATTAGCCGAACGATTTAACCAGTTTGAAGTTGCTTAAATAATTTCACGCCTAATATTCATAACCCTTGCCCACTTCGGTGGGATTTTTTTATTCAGGTATTTATCATGCAATTAATATTATTAGCTGTCTTATTATCTTCCATTTTTAATTACTCAATAAGCCTGGGCACTCCTGTTAGTGATGACAAAACAATTAATGATTAATGGTAATTACAATATTATTGCTCGCATTATTGCATTACTATTATTACTGCATCGTCACTGTCACAATAGGTTCTTCCGGGGGCAGCAAATATTATTGCGGGTCGTAGAGCCGCGCGGTTTGCGTATTTTTCAATTTGCCAAAAAAGCTGCCCTTCTTCCACCTTTATCGTTCAAATCATAACCAGATGGTAAAGCTAACTGATTGTTTTTTTTGACATCCTTGTTTTCAAAAAAGGTGGCAAAGGTGGACATGCCTGGACAGCCTAGTTGCCACCTTTTTGGAATCTAGATGGGTATACCCACATTTCTGAACAAAAAAGACTATGCCGACCTGCGGGGTGTATCTGAGCGAACGGTTGGTCGTTGGTTATCTGAAGGGTTACCTCATGATGGCAGTGGTAAAAAGGGCGACCCCATCCAAATTAATTTAAATGCGGCGATTGCATGGGAGATTGAACGGGAAGTTGAAAAGCAACTGGGGGGCAAACATACCCCAGGTGATGAAAGCACCACTTATGCTCAAGAAGAGTTATTAAAGCTACGCGCTGAGCGTCGTATTAAAGAAGCCGAAGCCGATTTAAAAGAAGTCGAGCGTGATGAAAAAGCACAACAGGTGATCGACTTAGAACAAGCCTCCATCAAAGTGGCTGAAGCCCTTACTCAAATCAGCATTATTTTAAAGCCCGTGGGCCGTAAAATTATTCCTAAAGTGATGATTGCGCAAAATGAAGCCCAGGGTTTAAAGCTTTGGGATGATGAAGTGAACCGTGCCTTTACCACAGCTGCCAATATTCTCGAAGAATTAGCCATTAATGAACAATCAGCTAGCAAAAATACTGGCAGTGATGGCCAAAGCGATTCGACCAGCGCCACGTCGAACAGCATGGCAATGGGCTGATGCTAAACGGGTGTTACCCCCTGGTTCACCAGAGCCCGGTCCTTGGAATAGTAACCGCGCTCCCTGGGTAAAAGGCATTACCCATGCTGTCGCCGATCCGTTGTATAAAGAAATCTGCGCGGTATTGGGTGCGCAGATGTCCAAGACAGATGGTGTGTTATTAAACTGCATTGGCTGGAAAGCGGATGAAGACCCAGGCCCAGCGATGTATGTGGGGCCAACCCGTAAAAATGTGGAGTCTATTTCTAAAGACCGCTTTTCTAAATTAGTGAAAGCGGTTCCCAGCTTATGGGAGGCACTAGCCAAAGGTAAAAAAGAAACCATCCACGAAAAATTTATTAATGGCCAACGGCTGGGGTTTGGTTGGGCTGGCTCTGCTACCGAGTTAGCCTCCCACCCGGTGAAAGACGTTTACATTGATGAGCTGGACCGGATGACCAATGATGTGGGGGGCGAAGGTGATCCTTATACGGTAGTGGGTGCACGGATCAGTAATTACATTGATGGCAATATTAGTGTTGTCTCTACACCAACTGTCGGCCAAGCTGAAACCTATATTGATAATGATATCGAACGCTGGGCACTGGTGGATAAAGAGAATTTATTCTCACCGATTTGGTTGATCTGGCAACAAGGCGAACGATTTGAATGGGCTTGGCCATGCCCTGAATGTCATCAATATTTTATTGCTCGGCAGAAATTATTATTTATTCCTGATGAGGCGACACCGACAGAAGCGAAACAACAAGCCCATTTAATCTGTGGTTGTTGTGGGTGTGCCATTTACGAAAGAAGCAAGGAATGGATGAATGATCGTGGGGTATTTATTGCCCCCGGCCAAAAGCCCACGGCTTTTAATGATCAGCTTCATACAGCGACTGTTGTGCAAGAGGGCCAATCTCATCATGTTCCTTTCGGTTTTTATTGTCGTTCACCCACCAATAATTCAATTGCGTCGTTTTGGGTGTCCGGCTTATGCAGTCCTTGGCAATCGTTTGGTGATCGTGCACGGGAATTAGTTGCCGCTCAACAAACGGGGAAGCCAGGCAAAGTCCAAGGGATTATTAATACCCGCTTTGGTGAGCTGTTTGCGGTGGTAGGCGATGCCCCTGAGTGGAAATTGGTATTTGAACGACAACGACCTTATTACCTGTGCCAAATCCCCGCTGGGGTAAAAAAGATTTTAATGGGTGTGGATGTTCAAGGCGACCGACTAGTGTATGTGGTGCGTGGTTTTGGTTACCACTTTACTTCCTGGTTATTGGATTACGGTGAAATTCTGGGAGAAACAGAATATGAAGCCGTCTGGCATGAATTAGCGGCTTATATTCAACGGCCTTTTGCTGGCCAATCGATTCATCGGGTACTTATTGATTCCGGTTTTAAACCCGGTGGTAAAAACAACCCAAAACACATGGTGTATGAATTTGCTCGGCGTTTTTATGGTTATGCAATCCCCACCAAGGGAAGACCTACCCAGGATAAGCCGTATAAATTCTCGGAAATCGATCAAAAAGGTCACGCCAAGCAACCCTTAAAGCGGATGCTATTGGATACCGATCACTTTAAATCCTGGGTGCATAACCGATTAGCCTGGCCAGAAGATCAAGCTGGTGCCTGGTTTGTGCCGATGGGGATCAGTGATGACTATGCCAAACAGGTAACAGCAGAAGCCCGCTCGATTGATGAAAAAGGCACAGTGCACTGGATGAAAATACGCACCCATAACCACTATTTTGATGCAGAAGTGTTAGTGGCTGCAGGGGCACATTTAGAACAAGTACATCGGTTACCCCCGACGCCTTTGGATTTAGCCATGGGCGAAACCAGTGCACCAACAGCAGAAAATAAACCACTTGTTGTATCCGCGCCGCCACGTCCAAGCCGAAAACGTCAAAAGCGGCGTGGTGCACTCAGTGAATGTAAATTATGAGCCGACAAACCATTCAAAACGAATTAGCCTCGATTAATCAGGCCATTACTACCATTTTAGAAACGGGTCAAAGCGCTACCATCAGTACTAGTTCCGGTACCCGACAAGTGACCATGGCTAGTTTAAATACCCTTTATCAACGTAAAGCCGAACTGGAAAAAAGGCTCCGCGGTGGACCTAAAGTGTTTAAGGGCATTCCTATATGAGAATGAACCTACTGGATAAGGTCATTCACTATATAAACCCAGTCAAAGGCCAAGAGCGTTTTCAGGCACGGGTATCTGTGGCAGCTGCCAGCTCTTTTACCGGTGCTTCTCGCAGTAAAGGCGCGCTAAAAGGTTGGTTTACTTCCCGCAAGCCAGCGGATGAGGATATTAATCCGGAACTGGATGAACTACGTGCAAGGTCACGGGATTTAGAGCGGAATAATGCGTTAGCCCATGGCGCAATAAATACCAAAGCGGTTTATGTGGTGGGTACCGGTTTACGACCCGAGCCGAATATTGATTATGAGTTTTTAGGCTTAACCTCAGAAGAAGCCGAAACACTCCAAGGCCAAATTGCTAGGGAATTTAATCTAGTCGCGGAAAGCCGCGAGGCGGATATTGCAAGACGCAAAACTTTTTATCAAAAACAATTCGAGCTTTACCACAGCAGCAAGGTTAATGGGGATGCGTTTTTATTATTGCCCTATTTAAATCGAGCGGATTTTCCCTATCAAACGAAATTCCAATCCATTGAATCGGATCGGGTATCGAATCCCAATTTACAGCGGGATGATGAAAAATACTCAGCGGGTTTTCAGCTGGATAGGTACGGTGCCATTAAAGGCATTCACATTAAAACTAAAATAGGCAATAAACCTACTTGGCGTTATGTACCGTTATTTGCCAGTAATGGCAGACCTAATGTCTTAATTGCCTCGAATAAAAATACCCGTGCCAGCCAAACCCGTGGCATACCCGACTTGTCGCCGGTGATTGAAGTGATTAAACAGTGTGGTCGCTATGTGGATGCTGAATTAATGGCAGCGGTGATTAGCTCTAAATTTACAGTATTTGTTAAATCCTCCAGCCCAGAAGCCGCTGACGCTTTTGCGCCAAATGCTGGTGGTGCCAGTCATTTTGATGATGAAGCTGAGGAAAAAATCAGCGAAGAAAGACCCGAATATCGCTTAGGTGATGGACTGGTGGTGCAACTGGATGAAGATGAAAGCATTGAGACGGCTAACCCTGGTCGTCCTAATGCGGTGTTTGATCCGTTTGTTACGGTGCTTTGGAAACATATGGGAGCCGCACTGGGTATCCCGTTTGAGATTCTAGTCAAGCATTTTTCAGCGTCTTACAGTGCCAGTAAAGCGGCTTTACTCCAGTTTGCGCATTTTATTGCGGTAGATCGAGCGAATTTAGTGGTGGATATTTGCCAGCCCTATTATGAAACCATTATCGCAGAAGCAGTGGCCAACGGTAGGCTACACATGCCGGGTTTTTTAAATGATTTACTGATTCGTAAAGCCTATACCCGTGCGTTATGGCATGGTCCTGTATTGGGGGATATTGATGAAGTGAAAGCGGCTAATGCCGCTGAAAAACGCCTTAACATTGGCATCAGCACCCACGAAGTCGAAACACGCCGGCTATTAGGTCATGACTGGGATCAGATTAACCAGCGCCGGATTATTGAAGAGCGCAAAAAATATAAACCCACTACCACCGAAAGCCCGGCCACTGAGCCGGGTTTTTTAATGGACGAAGACGAAGCACAAGACGATGAGTAAAACACTCGCCTTAAATTGGCTGGCTACCCAGCAATGGTTAATTCGGCCTGACGTACTGGAAACGATGACGGGTATTGCTAAGCGTGAAATCGTTCAGCAACTGCAAGACATACAGCTAGTGTCAGTAGAAGGTGAAGCGGCTGGCAACAGCACCACGATTACCTCAAATGGTGTCGCCCTGATTGAAGTCACAGGGGTCATTTCTCGCTATGCCAGTTGGTTTCACGATATTTGTGGCGGCATTTCCACCGAAGCCCTGTGTACAGATTTTAAAGCGGTCTTAGCTTCACCCGACGTGAGCGGTATTGTGTTTCGCTTTGATTCCCCTGGCGGCAATGCCAAAGCCATTCATGAGTTTGCGGAAATGATTTATCAAGCGCGCGGCCAAAAGCCAATAATGGCTTATGTCGGTGATGAAGCTTGTTCGGCTGCGTATTGGATTGCCAGCGCCTGTGATGAGGTGGTGATTGATCCCACGGCAAGTGTCGGCTCTGTCGGCGCGGTCCTGACCTTATCCATTAGTCAATCTGATAAGGATGAAGAATTAATCGAGTTTGTCTCCAGCCATGCCCCAAAAAAGCGAATTGATCCGAGAACTGATGAAGGCCGTGAAGAATATCAAGAACGCGCCAATGCGTTAGAAACTGTATTTATTGATCGAGTAGCACGGAATATGGGCGTCTCGATTGAGCATGTGCATGAACAATTTGGCCAAGGCGGTGTTTTAGTCGGTCAGGCAGCCGTTGACCGGGGGATGGCGCATCGGCTGGGTAGCTTAGACGACATTTTAGGTGAATTAACCACAGAGAGAGTAATGATGACAACAGCAGCTTCTACAACAACGGAACCTACCGTAAACACAGCAGCCACAACCGAGCCCACCCTACAAATTGCTGCCGGCGCTTCAACCGAGGTGATTATAGAAACCTTAAAAGACGATCACCCGACAGTTGTTGCCGCCTTAATAAATGAGGGTAAACAACTGGAAAATCAGCGGGTAAAAGCCGTGTTTGAACAAGCCATGCCTGGTCATGAAGCGCTATTAAATACCTTGGCGCTTGATGGCAAGACATCTGGACCAGAAGCGGCTATGCAAATATTACAAGCAGAGCGCAAGGCCGCACGACAATACCTGCAAACCAGCCAAAAAGAAGCACCTAAAGTTGAAGATGTACCGACATCAGATGGCTCTGAAGGTATCGATAAAATTGATGCTAACGCCCTAGCGAAACAAGCCCGTCAATTAGTCATGGCCGCTGAGCAACAAGGCGAAAGACTCAGTTACGCCCAAGCCATTAAACAAGTGCAAACAGGAGTAATCACAGAATGAAATTAGGTTTTATTAAGGGGTATAAACCCGACACCGATATCCCTCCTTTTCGGATTGTCGCTTATGGGGCGACACCAGGCAGCGTGAAATTAGCGGCTAATGGTAAAGCTATATTAAAAGGTGTCACAGGTAATTTAGTCTCAAACGCTGGTGAAATGTCAGATGTGATTAGCACAGGCATTGGCTGTATTGAATACGGGACTAATGTTAATTATGGGCAATGCCTGACAGCCGATAAACATGGGCGCGGCATCCCCGCTAAAGCCACTGATAATATAATTGGCTATGCCGAACAATCCGGGGTTGAAGGCGACGTAGGGGATGTCTATTTACAAATCACTAATCAGCCCGCCACCTAATTAATTATTATTTTATCTTCATTTTTTTATTTTTAGTTTTTACCTTTATTTTTAATAGGATTATTTATGCAACGTCCGTTTAAGATCGAGCCTCAACGGCTCGCGTTAACCATTGCCTATCAAAATAAAAAGCTGATTGCAGATCAGGTCTTGCCCCGTACCCCCGTTGGCTCTGAAATATTTAAATATTCGGTATTTGCCCCTGAGCAGTTTTTAACAGTGCCAGAGTTAGAAGTCAGTCGTCGGGGAGTCGTGAATGAAGTGGAGTTTACGGGTGATGAAACAGAAAGCTCCACCAAAGATTATGGTCTGGAAACCTCGGTACCCGAAAGTGATGTTGAAGAAGCCCCAGAACACTATGACCCGATTGATATTGCAGTAGAATCCACCACCGATTTAGTGTTATTAGGCCGTGAAAAACGGGTGGCAGATATCGTATTTGATCCCGCTAACCATGGGATTACCCGCAAGCTGAAAAAAGAAGAAGCCTTTAATAATGCCGATGCGCCGATGCAGGATTATTTAATGGCACTGCTCGATGAGCCGCTTATTCGACCGAATAAAATGGTGTTAGGCCGCGCACAATGGACCGCTATCCGTAAAAATAAAGCCCTGGTTAAAGCTCGTAATGCTAACAGTGGTGATAGTGGCATGATCTCCAGACAGGAGCTAGCAGATTTATTAGAAATTGATGAGGTCATTATTGGTGAAGCCTTTTTGAATATTGCGGTTAAAGGGCAAAAGCTGGTATTGAAAAAAATCTGGAGTGATCATTGTGCTTTTTTGCATATCGATCAGTTGGCGACGAGCCAAAATAACCGGATTACCTACGGGTTTACCGCGCAACGTAAACAACGTAGTTATAGGGAATGGTTCGATGAAAATATTGGGGTGGATGGCGGTACCCGAGTGCGCGTTTATGAAAAATTGCGCGAGTTAATCGTCGCGAAAGATTGCGGTATTTTATTGCAAGACGTTCTCCAACCGAATGGTTAATAAAAATTCAATTAATGCCCGCGCCCTGAAATTAACTACTGATACCCCTGTCACTTTAATTAAACCCAATGGCGACACGACCAATACTCAAGGTATTTTTGGTTATGCGCTGGTGGATTATGAAGCCGACGCCCCAAGCGGTGTGGTGTTTCAAAAAAGACAAGCCGTGTTAACACTGTCTACAGCCGACTGCGAAGAAGCCGATCAATCCTGGCAGGTGAAAATTAACAACCACTTGTTTTTTGTGGCACAGGGTTATCCTGATGGGCAAGGCATTACCGAGTTATGGTTAGCGAATCCACCAGAGAATAATCCCAATGACAAGTGGTGTTGATATTAGTTTTGCCCAGGAAATTGCCCGTGCCAACCGCATTATTCAGGCAGCTCCAAAGCAGTTAGAAAAAGCCTCGCAACGGGCCATGCGTAAAACCATTCGTTGGTTAAAATCCCGAATGGCCAGAGAAATCAGCAAAACCATGAAAGTCCCACAAAAGGTGATTAAAGAGCGGTTTAAGGATGCCACTACCGGTAAAGGGGTCAATAAAGTTTTTACCTTATGGATTGGTACCTTACCGTTGGCAGCCGAGCAAGTGAGCAAACCGAGGCAGACGAATAAAGGTGTGTCGGTACGTTCCCACCGGTTTGAGGGGGCTTTTTATAAACCGGTGTTTGATGGGCAAGCCAAGGTGTGGATACGCAGCAAACGTAATTTAACCTTAAATTACCCCAGCCTGAATCCTAAAAAGAAAAAGGCGATTGGCCAAGTACCTAAACACTTAAAGGGTCGTTTTCCGATACAGCGTATTGGTGTGCCTATTGATGGCGTCACCGAGGAACTATTTAAGCGTTATAAAAACCGTGCCGTCGAACGTTTTTCAACCCTGCTACAACAAGAGTTAAATTATGCAGTCAACCACGAACGATGATCTTACTTATGTCCATCAACAGATGGTGAATGCTATTCAGCAAGCCATTCCTGAAATACACCATGTGGCGGCTTACAACCCGTTAGTTGATAAAAAAGTTAAGACGCCTGGTGTGTTATTGGAAGTCGTCGGAATGGAATTAGACACCCCGATTTCCGGCGGAAGAACCGCTGTAAAAGTTGAGTTTGCTGCTCACTGCATTTTAAGTGTGGCTACCCAGCAGGTGGAGTTAGAAGTACGGAATTTTGCAGTTAAGGTTATGCAGGTGATCAATAAGAACCGCTGGGGATTAGGTGCTTTAGCACAACAACCCACGGCCTTAAGTGCTTTTCCGGGTAGTTTTAAGCCGGATGTTAAAGGTTTTAAAACTGAGGAAAAAGGCTATGAGTCCTGGGTAATCAGCTGGGAGCAAGTATTTCATTTAGGGGATATCTGGCAAGGGGTAGAATTTACCCCTGATGAAATCCTGATTAAAGGCACTCACCACATTGAAAGCCCATTTACTGAGTTTGAACCCAGAATAACTAACGATGGACTCTGATTTATTACAACGTATTGAAGCTTTAGAGCGTAAGCTAGGGCAAGTGGTTGTCAGAGGTCGTATACATGCAGTGGATCATGGGCGCCACTTAGCTAAAGTGGAATATGGCGCTGAAGGCCAACAGCAAACCACTGGCTGGCTACCCTGGAAACCACAACGAACGGGTAAAACCATCACTTGGTCGCCACCAGATATTGGTGAAGGTGCCACGGTGATTTCTGAGGGGGATTTAACCCTGGGTGAAATCATACCTGGCTCCTATTACAACCAGTTTCCAACACCCTCAAATGATAAAAATATACATATCACTGTGTATGCTGATGGTGCTAAAGAATCCTATAACCAGGAAAGCCATCATTACGAAATCCTTTTACCGGCCAGTGGCACTGTCAAGATAGTCGCCACTGGTGGTGTTGAGATTGAAGGAGATGTAAAAGTGATCGGTAATATTAAAGCGACTGGTGATATAACCGATCATACCCGTAGCATGCAGGGTGATAGGGATATTTATAACGGGCATGGTCATGATGTGCCAGGTCATGGGACAGCGGTGCCGACGGGTAATAAACAATAGTTTTACAATTATTTAAAGCAAACTAGATTGTTATTTATGGGCATGTATTTTTTAAACTAGGAAAAATTTATGCTGACGCGAATTCATAAAATATTAATACTTTTATTTGCACTTCTACCAGTTGGTCTTGCTTGTGCTAATGACATAGCAGCTTTTTTCGATGCTATAGAAAAGGGTTCTTCACAAGATATTGCTAGGCTAATTGATAAAGGCGCTGATATTGAAGATAAAAACTATCTTGGTAGAACCGCTTTAATGTATTCCGCCTATAAAGGTCAAACACACATCATAAAATTCCTTATTAATAAAGGTGCAGATATAGAGGCTAGAGATAATAGCGAAGACACTGCATTAATGTTTGCTACTCGGCAAGGCTACATTGACGCAGTAAAATTACTTATTGAAAAAGGAGCAAATATTGAAACAAAAAACAATTATGGGGTAACACCATTGATTGTTGCTGCTTATAAAGGTCATGCCGATATAGCACAACTTCTTATCGATAAAGGTGCTGATACACAAGTAGAAGATAATAAAGGTCAATCAGCGCTATTGCTAGCAAGACAAGCAGGTAATACCGAAGTTGCAAATATAATTGAAGAAGCAATAAGAAAAAATAGTAAATAGAATTTTATGAAAACCGGCACCCACGCTCACACGGGTAAAAACACCACCGGTCTCGCCTATTTACAGCAACGTATTCAAGATGCTTTAAACACGCCGATTGGCTCCTTAGTGGGCCATCGGGATTATGGCTCGCGGGTTTATGAGTTGGTTGATCGTAATGTGGACCCAGGCTTTTATATGCAAGCTTATATTCGGCTGGCTGAAGCCATTAATAACCCTGTTAATGGTTTGAATGACATTAAATTAACCACCATGGCCATTACCCGCGCAGAAGAGCATCAAATTGAATTAACTTTGCAGTTTATTTTATTGGAAAATGGCGAGCCAATTAAAATGGAGGGCATCTTAATTGAGCAGTAGAAATGCTATCGACTTATCTAAACTGCCTCCCCTTAACATTATCGATGAAACTCATTACCAAGATGAGCTAGCCACGGTAACCGAAAAAGCCAAGCTCCCCAATCCAAGCCCTGCAGATCCTGCTTATCGTATCGCCTCTGCCATGTGTTATCGGCATCGGCTACTGCGACAAAAAATCAATGAACAAATTTACGGGTTAACCTTGGCTGGAGCGATTGGACCACAGTTAGATCATATTGGACTAACCTATTACCGTACGCCCCGGCATGAAGAAGAAACCGACCAGGACTTCCGCTACCGGCTACAACTGGAGTATGAAGGTAAATCCGTGGCTGGGCCTGAAGGCGCTTATATTTTTCATGCACTGTCGGCTGATGGCCTAGTAAAAGATGTGGCAGTGAATTCCCCCGAACCGGTTGAAGTCGATTTATATATCCTGACCCATGAAAACACCGGGCAGCCGACGGAAGCCTTATTAAAAAAGGTTCGTGAATATCTGGAACCTTACCGGCCATTAACCGATAAATTAAATATTAAAGCCCCGAGTCAGCTTTTCGAATACACCATTGATGCTGTCTTGTACTTAAAAGGAGGCCCTGAAGCGTCTATTGTCGAGAATTTAAGTCGTCAACGCCTACAGCAGTACGTCATCCATCAGCATTATTTAGGTGCACAAATTACTGAGAGTAGTATTCATGCGGCGTTAACGGTGGAAGGCGTGGAAAACGTCACGTTAAAAAACTGGACTGATATAAAGTGCAAACCGTCAGAAGCGGCCTATTGCAAGAAAATCACCCTAAAAACTCAACAACTGGCAAGTGATGGCTGGTCATAACTCCCTATTACCGAGTAATTTAACCGAATTAGAGCGGGATTTAGAAGCAGCACTAGCGGATGCAAAAGCGTTAATTCCAATACCGCTTGAAACCATTTGGCACCCGTATCAATGTCCTACACCGCTATTGCCGTATTTGGCCTGGGCTGTGTCAGTCGATCATTGGCAATCCAGCTGGCCAGAACAAATTAAACGCCAGGTAATCGCCAATAGTATTGAAGTCCACGAAATTAAAGGCACTCGTCGTGCACTAGAGAAAGCCTTAGCCGCGTTAGACTTTGATATTGAGGTTAAAGAATGGTTTGAGAAAAAGCCTCCCGGTAAACGGGGGACGTTTGAGATTAAAGCCAATTTATCCAATCGAGGCATTGACGAAGCGGAGTATCAGAATGCCCGGCAAGTGGTAGATAGCGCTAAAAATATGCGAAGTCATTATGACTTAACTCTGTATCTTACTAATCAGACACCTCTGCCTAAAATGGCAATTAGTTGCCAGCAAGGCCAACAAGCCACGGTGATTCCCTATTTAGTTAAGCAAATTAACAGTCAAATTTGCAGTTGCCTGACATCAGGTTATCAAAGTGCAACCGCCCATTTAGTTTACCCAACAATCACCACCCAATTAGACAGCCAGTTAAGTCGCACGATTATAACTGGTTATCAGTCAGTGAATACCTTAACTGTTTACCCAAAAGGAGCCTGAATTGAATCAAGATTATTTTAGCTTGCTCACTGAACAGGGGCAGGCCAGGATTATTAATGCCCAAGCGTTGGGAAAAACCGTTAAATTAACTACCTTAAAAGTGGGTGATGGTGGCGAGGACGGTGGAAAAGTAACAGATCCCAAAGAAAACGACACATCACTTGTGCGTGAAAAATGGGAAGGGCCGATTAACAGTATTTTTCAGCATCCAGAAAATCATAACTGGCTAGTGGCTGAAACGGTCATTTCAGAGGAAGATGGCAATTTTTATATCACGGAATTTGGTTTATATGATGAGGATGATAATTTAATTATTGTCGGCAAATACCCAAAAACCTATAAACCCACCCTTGCTCAAGGTAGTGGTAGTAGTTTATATGTACGGGTAATTCTTGAGCTTAGTAATACCTCAACCGTTGAGTTAAAAATTGATCCAGCGATTGTATTAGCTTCACGACAGTATGTCGATGATAAGTGGAAAACTCATTTAGAAGCGGATCACCCTCACCCGCAATATGTTAAGCAAGCTGTTTATGATAAAGAGAAGCTTTATACTGGGAAACCAGGTGAAATTGGCAGTATTCGGCATGGCCTGGTGCAAGGAGTGATTGTACAGACCAGTGTCCATTCGCCTACCAGCGGTCCTTATTCTAACGGTGATTTTCCTACCACTGATTTAGAAACAGATGTTAATGTGACTTGTCATTTTGTTACGCCATTTAATATTAATAAGCCTATTGACAGTATGTTTTGGTTTCATGCTAAAGGGTACTCTTTTGGGGGCGGCAAAGAAATTGATGCAATGTTTGTGGGGTATTGTTATGGCAGTGCCAATAAGCTTATCAATGTGAATAAAAAGGGTAATTTCTCACCCAATATTTATACCGATAGACATGGCAATGTCATTTTAGCCCTCACTTTTAATAATATTATTTATACCACCATCACCATCGATTCAATGCGGGTGGGTAATGCCATCGAACTAAATAAAGGTGATATTACCTGCATACTGTCCCTCGAAACTACCATTACTTATGAGCCTACTGCTCCTTAACTCGATTACAGCCACCTTTTGTAAACACCTTTCACTATAGAGAGACAATCATGACCACCGACTATCTACACGGTGTCGAACAGTATTTGCTGGATGACCCGGTTAAACCTATTCGTATTTTATCAGCCAGCACCATTGGCTTAATTGCCACGGCTGATGATGCAGAGGAAAAAATATTTCCACTTAATACGCCAGTATTAGTAGCCAGTGATAAGTTAATTGAAAAAGCGGGTAAAACAGGCACACTGCGTGCCGCACTGCAAGATATTTACCGCCAGTCTGGCGCGGTGGTTGTTGTGGTTCGGGTGCCTGAGCCTAAAAACCAAGCAGAACCCACAGAAGAAGAGTTAGCCACTATTATTGGTACGGTCGATAATGACACGGGCATTTATACCGGCTTAAAAGCCTTGCGTATTGCTGAAGCATTACTTGGGGTTAGACCTCGCTTAATGATTGTGCCTGAATTTTCCCATTTGTATGATGTGGCTGCCTCAATGGAGACTGAAGCTAAAAACCTCAATGCCATTCCCATTATTGATGGTGATGAGTCAGGCTATAGCAATGTCATTCAAATGGCGGACAAATTCAAAGAAGCTTTTTTTGTTAACGGTGGGATTAAAATATTAGACCCAGCCGCGAAGAAAAAAGTCACCCGTAAAGCCTCAGCCACTATTGCAGGCCATATTGTCCGGGTGGATTTTAGTGAGGGGTATTGGCATTCGCCGTCTAACCGTAAAATCTATGGTATTACGGGCACGTCTGAGAAAGTGGATCATGCCATTGGTTCCCGTACAAGCAAAGCCAATCTTTATAACTCGGAAAATGTCGCAACCATCGTGAATCAGCAAGGCGGCTGGTATTTATACGGCAACCGTCTTTGTAATGGCGTCATGCTCCCACATCAACGGGTACGCTATATTGTCGGAGACTCCATTCTTTATGCGCACCAAGAAATGGTGGACCGCAATATTACCCGTGATTATGTCGATGCAGTCAAAGCACGGGTGAATAACTTATTACGTCGACTAAAAGCACGGCAAGTGATTTCGGGTGGTGAATGCTGGATAGATGAAGAGCTCAACCTGGCGGATATTGGTACTGGCCAAGTGACTTGGGATTATGATTTAGGGCTCTATGATATCGCTGAGCGTTTAACCTTCCGCCAACACATCAATAAAACCTACAACGAACAAGTCTTTACCAGTTAATAAGGAATTAAATCCATGAGTGTCCCCAGTATTTTGACGGATATGAATGCCTTTTTTAAGGATGAATCCTTTGTGGGTATTTGTAACACCATCACTTTGCCGAAAGTAGCCTATAAAACCAGTGACTTTACTTTGGCAGGCGTGGCCGGTGATATCGAACGCAGTTTACATAAGCTGGAAAAGTTAGAGGCAGAAGTCACCGTCTCGGATTACAACGCGAAGGTCATTGATTTATTAGGTCAGCCCGAAAGCAAACAAGAAGAATTTCGTATTCGCGGCTCATTGGATGTGAACGGCGAAATAAAAGCCATTATGGTGAAACTCAAAGGGCTTTGGAAAAGCATGGAGTTTAATGAATTTAAACCCGAATCTGAAGCCACCTTAAAATTCGCTATCGTTGCCGATGTGTATGAGTTTGAAATGGATAATAACCAGCTCATTTATATCGATAAGAAAAACTACGAAGTCAAAATCAACGGTGTGGATCGCACTAAAGCGATTCGCGAGGCGTTGGGTATTTAATTTTCAATCGTTAATTCAACTTTAATTATTAGTTTATCTATAAAGGAAAACACATGACAACAACCATTACCTTAACGTCACCCATTAAACGAGGTGACACCACCATTGATCAAGTCACCTTACGAGAACCGCGCGCCGGTGAACTACGCCGCCTTAAATTAATGGATGTGATCCAGCAGGATGTTAGCAGCCTGCGAATATTATTACCGCGTATTTGTGAACTAACGGCTAATGAAGTGGATGAATTAAGCCTGGTGGATTTGGGTAACATTGCGTCGGAAGTCACCCTTTTTTTCATGGACTCGACTCAATACCCAGCGATGTAATGGCTATTGAGGCTGATTGTTTTATGGTGTTCCAAGGTTGGGATATCCAAACTACAGCTGACATGTCTTTAACCGAATTGATGCACTGGCACGCTCTTGCCGTAGAACGTCAAACCGCTATTAACGCGCAACTCACTTCCTAATCAAGCTAATTTACATTTATGTCTGGTAATACAACGACACGTCTGCAGTTGGTGATGGCACTGGCGGATAAACTCAGTGCACCTATGCGCCAGGTTACCCAGCGGACAAATCGCTTTAATCAGCAAATTACCAATAGTCGTGAAGCATTAAATCGACTGGGCAATACGCGCAGTGCCATCAATAACTTTCGGGAGTTAAGGCGTCGGACCAATCAAACGGCTGCCGCGTTAACAGATGCACAACGGGATGCGGCAAGGATTGCACAACAGTTTAATCGTACCAGCAATCCGACCCGGCAGCTGACCCGACGCATGCAGGAGGCCACCCGACATGTAAGACAGTTACAACAGCAGCAACAAAGTGAACGGCAAGAGCTGCAGTGTATGCGAGGTGAGTTGCGGCAGGCTGGCGTCTCTACCAATAACTTAGCCCAAGCCACTCGTCGTATTACCCAGCAGACCGACCGCTACAACCAGCAGTTAGAAGAACAGCAGCAACGATTAGCACGGGTACGCCGAGCTGAAGAGCGCATGGGACAATTGCGTGAACGTAATAGTAACTTAAAGTCGAAATTAATGGGTGATACCGCCAAGGTGGGTGCTGCAGTTTTTGCTGTGAAAAAACTCACGGATGCTTATGGTGATATGGTATCTGCCAAGGGCGAAATAGGTTCCCTGGGTATTGATGAAAAAGGCCAGGAAATCATTGCAGCCAAAGCCAGGGAGTATTCCAATCAGTGGTCAAAAACCACAACAACTGAATTTATTAGGGCCTCATACGACATTAAGTCAGGCATTGCCTCACTTGGGGATGCCGCCGTGGGTGAGTTTACCAAAATAGCCGCGTTAACGGGTGGTGCAACCAAATCCAGTACCGAGGAAATGACCAGTCTTTTTGCTTCAGGCTATGCCATTTATCGCAAGCAATTTGATGGGTTTGCTGCCAGTTATATTAAAGATTGGAAAAGCCTGAGCGAAGAAGAAAAAGATATTAAGTTCGGAGAAATGCTTAGCGCCGGTATTTCATCCTCGGTGCAAATGTTTAAAACCGATGGCTCGAAAGTTTCACAAGCGTTAAGTTCATTGGGTGCTACCGCGACGGCGGCAGGCGCTTCTATCTCTGAACAATTTTCGGTATTAGGGATGTTATCCGCTTCTATGGAAGGCGGTGAGGCGGCCACTAAATATGCCCGCTTTATTCAAAAAGCGGGTAAAGCCAGTGAAAAACTTGGGCTTAATTTTTTTGATGCAGAAAACCGCTTATTACCCGCCGTGGATATTCTACGCAAAATTAAGGAGGAATATGGCGAGCTTGATGAAGTAGAAAAGCTTGAAATATTTAAAGCCTTTGGCTCAAAGGAAGCAGTTGGCTTTATCGATACATTCTTACCTAAAATTGATGAGCTGGACGACACCATTGGTGTCATGCAAAAAAACTTGCAATCTGGTATGGCAATCACTGAGACCATGGCAGAATCCATTTTAATAGGAGGTCCTAACTTTACATTAATGGGGCAGCGGTTTAATAACTTAGCTATTTCTGTAGGAAGAGTTTTTGCCCCAGCCATGAGCTTTGCAGTGGAATTACTTGGTCGACTCGCTGAATCCGTTGCTTGGTTTATTGATAATGTGCCTATCGTGCCCGAGATTATATTATACGGTGTAAGCGCACTACTGGCTTTTAAAACGGCCACCATGGCTTGCAGAGTTGCGATGCTCGCTTGGAATGTGGCCAATATGGCAGGTATTGCCACGACAAATGCCTTGAACCTGGCCAGCATTCGAACCGGAGCGATTCAATTAGCCTTAGCCGCTAAAACTAAAGCGGTTACGGCTGCCCAGTGGTTATGGAATACAGCTCTGATGGCCAATCCGATTGGATTGGTAATTATGGCAATTGGTGGCTTAATTGCGACGGCTGCCTATTTAATCGATGACTGGGGAGTAGTCGGTGAATTTTTTAGTGGTTTATGGGAATCCATTAAATCGGTATTTAATACAGGTTGGGAATACCTTAAAAGCTTATTAGCTTTTACACCGCTCGGCATGGTAATGGAAAACTGGGCACCCTTAACCGAGTGGTTTGGTAGTTTATGGGCAACGATTAAAGCGCTATTTAGCCAAGCCTGGCAGTGGATACAAGACACTATCGTTGGTCCCATCATGGCGATTAAAGATACCTTGGGTGCAGCTTGGGATAGCCTGTTTGGTGATGATGAAAAATCGGTAGAAGTCACCCAGAAAGTAAAGCAGATGTCAGATAATGCAGCGGAGGTGATTGAAAAATCGCCGGCCATGCAATCTTCCAACAGCGCTGCACCATTAACAGGCCAAGCCAGTCGAGTTAATCAAACTCACAACCAATACAACGTAAGCGTTGAAGTGAAACAACCTAATGCTACCCCTGAAGAAATTAACCGGGCAGTCGCTAAAGCCTTAGATGAACACCAACGTAAACAAGCACGCTCCGTAAGAGGCAATCTCCATGATTAATGACATCCCTAACCAGGTCATGATGGCGTTAGGGGATTTTATGTTTAGTGTCAGTACCGTGCAGTATCAAACCTTAAAAACCAGTCAGTCCTGGCGCTGGGCGAAAAAAGATCGCTATGGACGAAAACCTGCAAAACAATTCCATGGGCCGGATGCCAATACTAAAAAGTTAGATATTGCTGTTTATCCAGAAATCAAACAAGACTTTTACTGGTTTGATAAGCTCAAGCAACTAGCCGATAAAGGCGAGCCACTACGGTTAGTTGGTGGTTCACCTTCGGGTGGTGTGGATTTGGGATTATGGGTTATAGACCAAATTGACCAGGATGATAATTATTTTTTTGAGGACGGCACACCCATGGAAATAAAAGGCAGCCTGGCGATATCTGAATATGGGGAAGATATATAACTAAAATAGGCTATATTTTATAAAAGCTGGAGGAATAATGGTGTTTAGATTTAGTATATTAATATGGCTAATAGTATGTAACTACTCGATAGCAGCTATCGAGTGTGTAAAAAGGGATAAGCCTGAAAAGGGAAGTATCTTTGAGCTTGGTGACTCAATAAAAGAGTATGATCCTAAAGATATACAAGATCGCAAATATTTAGAGTCACTTGATTTAGATTTTGATTTAAGCAAACAGAATAAGGTAACATTTACAATTCCTCCATTAATAAACAAAGTATTAGTTACAATTGATTCTCTTGAAGAAAAAGTTAAAGTAATACCTCCGGGTGAGAGCAATGATACAGGTTTTAGAAGATTAACTAAAGGGTGTGAAATTTATCAAAATAAAGCTATTGCAGGCACCTGGATAGTTGAGAGTAAAAGTGGTCTTTTAAATGTAAAGGGACAAGGCTTATTAACGTCCTTTGATATAGAAGCTCGAGTCCTTAACCCTGGTCGCCACACGTTTACTACAAGGGTTAGCAAGATTGGGAGTGAGTTTCATATAATCGGAGTCAAGTTTGATACTTATGAAGCTATGTCATTTCATTATAAAAAAATCTCTCTTTTAGAATTAAAAAATGGACAAACGACTACACTTGAAACAATTGAGGATATCCCTAAGTGTAATATTAATAAGCTAGAGCATTTGTTTGTCTATATTCAAGCCCCCAAAGAATCTAGTAGAATCATAGCCTGTCAAGATAAACAAGAAGATTATAGAAAAGAGTATATTGCTAGAGTGAATCTAAGCAAAAAATATAAATACAATAATAATTTTTATGTTGAAATAGATTTTACCTTAAATAAAAATCAATTTGCGCATAGGTTTCGGCTTAAAAAATAGTCAAGTCTTATTTTGAAACCAAAGCAAAAAACTAAAGGGCCATACTATCTTGGACTTTTTTCATTTTAATAGTTTCACCCGTTTCGTAAACACAATATGTATACTCTTCGCTTGATAGACTAGTAATAATATATGTATATGAAAAGCTATGGCCTCTTTGTTCTGGAGAAGGATGGCTATCTTTAGGTAGATTCATATCATTTACAAACTTTAATGCACAACAATTTCCATTTTTAAGTCTCCAAACTCCAAAATCAGCACTTTGTCCAAAGCCACTTTTCACCTTATATTTATATCTTCTGATAAAATTTTTATCAGATTGAAAGTCTGTTATCCAACTATATTCAGTATTATTAGGTAGCTTTTTTTCGCCTTTCCAATACCCAACTAAACTCTGGTTAACCTTATCTTTCTTCAGATTCGCATTAGACTTTTGGCATTTAGTTTTACTCATATCTAGCTGCTTTGAGCTATCAGTATCAGAGCACCCATTTAGTAAAAAAATAGTAAATGCTATTACTAGTCGCATATTTATCTCAAAATCAATGGATTAAATCATAAACTATTTACAAAATAGTACATTAACAAGCTTATTGCACCAAAAAATACCTTAATTCAATAGATAGCTATATGAAATATATCACCCAACAAAACGACATGCTCGACGCCATTTGTCACCGATATTATCAAGGTGATATCAGTACATTAGGTGCTGTATTAGCAGCCAACCCAGGCTTAGCTAATCACGGGGCTTTATTGCCTGCTGGGCTGGTGATTGAGTTGCCAACAATTCGGGCAGAAGAAAATTTACAGCGGATTACGCTTTGGGATTAGCCTGAGCTTAGGCTGAATGCTATTCCAAGTAAAAGCACCCAAGCGGCAGCTGCAATAACAATAAATGCAAAAAATATTAAAAGCAGTTCTAAGGCTATATGTAACTTTGCTTTGCGAATTGGAATACAAACTAAAGCCCATAAAATTACAGCCACAGCAACAATAAAATAAAACACTCAGGAATTCTCACACTTGCAAAAGCTTATTTATAAAATTTTAGCTAACCGCAAAGATATCACCCAGCTAATTGCAGATCGCCTTATTAAACTTACTGTACAGGATGAGGCAGGCGTTAAATCCGACGCAGTAACTATTGAGCTGGATAACCGTGACCAAACCATACAACTTCCAAAAACTGGGGCTGAATTAGAGGTCTGGCTACAGGGGGTGTATAAGGGTTTGTATGTGGTCGATGAGTTATACCAATCCTGTTTATTAGCTTGTTAAAACAGCCCAGCACCTGGAGCACAAGCTTTTAATGTTATTTTTCTTAT
>NZ_JAPMOU010000042.1 GCF_028858535.1 Spartinivicinus poritis | reverse complement strand
TGAGCTTCAAATAACCCTGGTAAACTAACTGCTTTTGGATACTCAGCAGCTGTCTTATTATAATCCATTAATAACCGTTGCTGCTCCGCTGCACTGAGCATCGGTAAACTAAAAACATTTTGTTCTGGGTTGGCTAATAGACTTATTAATAATTGATTAAAGCTGGCTGCCATTCGCTCAATGGTCGACGCTTCAAATAAATCCGTGCAATATTCCCAGTCAATAACAAGTTGGCCTTCCTCTTCATCAACATTTAAGGATAAGTCAAACTTTGCCGTATGAGCCGTTATTGGCATTTCAGAAAATGTTAAACCAGATAAATCAAGTTGTGCCTCTTGATTATTTTGTACAGCCAACATTATTTGAAATAATGGCTGATAACTTAAATCACGACTGGGATTTAACGCTTCAACTACCTTTTCAAAGGGTGTTTGTTGATGCCGAAAGGCGCCTAATGCAACGCTTTTACAACCTTCCAGCAACTGAATAAATGAAGCCTGCTCATCAATATTAATACGCAATACCAGCATATTAACAAAAAAGCCTATTAGCTCAGCGACTTCTTGTTGATCACGGTTTGCCGTTGTTGTACCAATCACAACATCTGTTTCGCCACTATAGCGAGCAATTAATACGGTTAAAACCGTATATATGCCCATAAAAAGTGTTGCATCTTGCTGACGGCATAAACGTTTAAATTGATCGGTGGTGTATTTATCAATTTTTGTCTGATAAACAGCACCTGCGTAAGACTGCTCAGATGGTCTTGGCTTATCAAGTGGCAAACTATGTAAATTTGGAATATCTAATAGCTGACGTTTCCAGTAATTCAGCTGACCATCTAGGTTAACACCGGATAAATACTTACGCTGCCAAATAGCATAATCCGAATACTGGATGGGTAACTCTGGTAAAGGGCTAAGTTGATTTTTAATAAATGCCTGATAAAGCAAGTTTAATTCATTAACTAATACGCCTATTGACCAGCCATCAGCAGCAATATGATGAACAACTAATAGTAAAACAGACGTATTTTCAGCTAATGTCCATAAATGTGCACGCAATAACGTATCTGCTGACAGATCAAATGAAGCAGCAGCTGCTTCTTCAACAAGTGCTTTTACGTTTTTGTTATTTATTTTTTCATTAGGTAAATGATTTACCTCTAAAGAAAAGTTGTCACATGATTTTTTTATTTTCTGAAAAGCTTGTTCAGTCGTACCATAAAAAACAGTACGCAATGACTGATGACGGTCAATAATTGTCTTTAATGCTTTTTCTAATGCCTTTTCATTGACATCACCTATTAACTTGAGTGCCACAGGAATATTGTAATGGCTGCTACTACCTTCTAGCTGATCCAGCAACCACAACCGTTGCTGAGAGAATGAAACAGGGATTTCATTCTCACTTTTTGTCGTCGGCAATATTTGAGTATGCGCTTTACGCTGCTGTTTTTTCTGTGCTAGTAGTTTCTCAACTAAAGCTCGCTTTTCAGGTGATAAGCCTTCTAACTTACGCTGTAATTGAGCATCAACTGATACACTTTTACTACCCTTGTCCATCCGTGTACCCCTTATAGTTCTTTGTCTTCAAGTAGTTGTGCTAACTCATCGATTTCCAGGTCTTCAACCTGATCCAAAATCTCATTTAGCAGTTCGTCATCTTCAGTTTTAAGTTGCTGGTCAACGAGGGCACTTAAGTGACTGATGGTGGGTTGCTCAAAAACAGAGCTAATGGCTAAGTCAACACTGAAAGTCGATTTAACCACTGCATTGAGCCGCATAATAAGTAGCGAATTGCCTCCAACATCAAAGAAGTTAGTTGTGGTACTTATTGGCTCATTAATACCCAACAACTGTTGCCACAGTTCGGCTATTATTTCCTCCGTTTCATTAGCAGGTGCAACATACTTTTCTTGGTGTATATAAACAGGATCAGGCAGTGCTTTACGATCTATTTTGCCATTGGCTGTTAGTGGGAAAGATGCTAGCAACACCAACGCATCAGGTTTCATATAGCGAGGTAAATGAGCTTTTATATAAGTTTCCAGCTGAGCATTGGTCGCATCGTTTTGATCTTGAGTCACCAAATAAGCAATGATTTGTTTATTACTAGCACCATCTATTTCAAGGTTTTTAATCACTACCAAGGCATTAATCACTTGCTCATGACTTAGCAGGCAATTTTCTATTTCACCTAGTTCGATACGATAACCCCGAATTTTCACCTGATTATCCACACGACCTACAAACACCAAAGTGCCATCAGATTGCCAACGAACTAAATCACCTGTCTTATATAGCTGTTGATTCGGTTCATTGCTAAATAAGTTAAATGGATTATCAATAAAGCGCTCTTCCGTCAGCTCAGGTCGATTGAAATACCCTTTAGCAACACCATCACCCCCTGCGTACAACTCACCTACAACACCAACAGGAACCGGTCTTTGCTGTGAGTCCAAAACATATACCTGAGTATTTGAAATCGGCCGCCCAATTGGAATTGGTTGAGTGGCAGGCCAGTTTCTTGGAATTTCAAAACAGCAGGTAAAGGTGACATTTTCAGTTGGCCCATAGCCATTAACTACTGTCACACCAGGCTGTTGTTGATAAAACTGCGAAACCGAGCGGGGGTTAACCACATCCCCCCCTGTAAAGAGATATTTTAAGCCAGGCAAAGGCACATCATTAGCGGCAACAAACTGATCAAATAGCCCAGAAGTCAGCCATAAAATATTCACCTGATACTGGTTAATCACATCCGCCAACTGTAGTGCATCAACCATTGCTTCGGGATAAAGCACTAATTGACCACCGTTAAGCAGTGGTCCCCACATTTCCAACGTGGCTGCATCAAATGTCACGGATGCACACTGCAACATCACTGTTTCCGCTGATAAGGGCAGACTTTGATTATTCATCACCAGTCGTGCCACACCTTGCTGGGTAACCTGAACACCTTTAGGTAATCCAGTGGAGCCAGAGGTATACATGACATAAGCCAGCTGATCTGCCGGGGATTGCTCAAGTTCAAGCACAGGCGTAGTGGTAGCTTGTCCTGCAACCGCTGCCATAATATGAGGGTTATCAAGGCAAATAACTTGCCCTTCATAAGTTGGTAGCTGTGCCGTCAGGTGTTGCTGGGTAAGTACTAATGACAGCTGGGTATCACTTAGCATATGAGCAATTCGCTCTGCTGGATAATCAGGGTCCAGCGGCACATAGGCTGCACCGGCTTTTACAATAGCCAGTAGCGCAACCACAGATTCTACAGATCGTTCTACACATAACCCGATTAACTGCCCAAGCTGAACACCTTGGCTAACCAGATAGTTAGCCAGCTGGTTAGCCTGTTGATCAAGCACTTGATAGCTAAGCTGCTGCTCTCTATACACCAGCGCAATACGGCTTGGTGACTGGCTTACCGCCAAAGCAAACAGCTCAGCTAAATTAAGCTGCCTTGGGTATTCCCTACGGGTTTGATTCCAGTCATGTAATTGCTGTTGCTCCTGTTGAGTCAGCAATGAAAGCGCTGCCAAAGGCTGGTTAATATTTTCTACCATCGCTTTCAACAGCTGTTCAAAGTGTTCAGCTACCTGCTTAATGCTGGACGTTGCTACCTGCTGAGGCTGATAAAGCCATTTAACCTCAATAATTTCATCAGGCATTACCGTTAGCGTAATGGGGTAACTGGTTTGCTCTTCGCCAATCGACTCAATCAGCTTTGGTTGATGCGGCGTTTGCTCATCTTGTGCAAGTGCTTTTTCGACAGGGTAGTTTTCCACAACCACCAAAGTGTTGAATAAAGCCTCTCCAGAACTGAGGTCACTCCACTGCTGAATATCGGTTAGTGCACTATGACAAAAACGATCGTGATCCTTTTGTGACAGGTGAATAGCTTGCAGCCATACTTTGACAGGCTGAGAGAGATCATCGACAACAACTCTGACTGGCAGACTATTAATGAACAGCCCCATCATTCGTTCAACACCAGGCAACTGGATGTTACGCCCAGAACGGGTGCAGCCAAATACCACATCCTGATCACCGCTATACCAGCTCATCAGCAACGCCCAAGCACCTTGAACAACAGTGCTCAATGTCACTTGTGCCTGTTTGGCTAATTGTACCAGTTGCTCACTTAACTGCTGACTCAACAGGCAACTGAGCTCAGCACCTTCAGCTGTGACACTGCCTGCAGGCTGTTCAGTTATCAGATCAAGCTGAGTGGGTGCCGCAAACTCAGCTAAATAATCCTGCCAGTAGGCCTTTGCCTCATCTTGAGTCTGACTGGATAACCAGCTTATATAGTGCCGATATGGAACAGCCGCCGGAAGTACAGCATCTTCACCAGCAGTTAGTGCTAAGTAATGGCTAAGCACCTCCTCAAACACCATCGGTAAACACCAGCCATCAAGGAGCGCATGATGGTTAGTCCAGATAAACCGACAACGATTATCAGACTCCTGCACCAAGACAAAGCGCATTAATGGTGGGTGATCAACGGTAAAGGGTGTAGTCCGCTCCAGTTTAAGTAGTTCGCCCAGTTGCTGTGCTTGTTGCTCTGCCGTTGCTTGCCGCCAATCAAGCACTTGCCAGGGTAAATCAACCTGCTGATGCACCACTTGTAACAGCTCGCCATCGTTTATCTCGGTAAACCCTGTACGCAAGATATCATGGCGTGCTACCAACCGTTCCCAAGCCTGTTTAAACCGTTGTTTATTGAGGCCTTCAAACACTAGCTGCTGTTGGCACATATACATCCCAGATGCAGACTCCAGACTGCTGTGCATCAGTAGCCCTTGCTGCATTGGCGTACTGGGATAGATATCAACAAACTCAGGGTAAGTACTGTCAAGCAAACCTATTTGTTCAGCACTCAAATTAACCAGGGCAAAGTCTGATGGCGTATGCCCACCCTTGCGGTTAAGACAGTGGCTGATGAGTTTGGTTAAGCAAACCAGATAATAGTTGGCCAGGCTTTGTGGTAAGTCAGCTGGCAATTCTCGCGGGTCAAAGCCAAAGCTAAACTCAAGTTCATCGTTAACGACGATGCCTGTTATTTCTAAGCGATGCTCCCTGACCCGGCGAGCACTCACCTCTCGTCCCAGGTGATTAAACGGGCTGGCATCTGCCTGCTCGTCAGTGTCAGCAGTGAATTGACCCAGGTAGTTAAACACGATTTCAGATGAAACATGTGCTTTAACAATTTCAGGGTCGTGTGCAAGGTAACGCAACAAACCAAAACCAATGCCTTTATTTGGTACTGCCCTTAGCTGCTCTTTAACACCCTGAATCAGCATGCCCCAACTATGGTTTAAGTCTTTGACAGAAGGCTCCTTGGTTAATACCACTGGATAGAGGCTGGTAAACCAACCCACGGTCTGACTAAGATCAATATTCTTAGTTAAACCAGGTAGATCAACTTCCCTGCCATGCCCTTCCAGATCAATACGAATCGACTTATCGCCATCCCAAATGGTCAATGCCTCCAGCAATGCCGTCAGCAGCAAGTCATTAATCTGGGTGTGATAGCACTGGTTAGCTTCACCTAACAGTTGTTTAGTAAGGGAGCTATCCAGTTTAACCATTACAGTCTGGCGGTTTTGCTCCAACGATTCTTCAGGAAGGTGTTGATGCAGAGGCAATGGCTTAACTGGTGTATTAAGCACTTTCAGCCAATAATCCCGCTCATCAGCCAATACTCCTGACTCACTGTAGTCATGAAGCAACTGTCCCCACTGTTGATAACTATGGGTTTTATCTAGCAGCTGAATGGGTTGCTGTTGAAGCCACCTTTCCAGCCCTTGCTCCCAGTCTTGAATCAGAATTCGCCAGGATACTCCGTCCACAATCAAGTGGTGCATCACCCAAAGCAGCTGATCTGGCAGCCCTTCCGGCAACTGACACCAAACCCAACGACACAGTGTGCCTTCTTGCCCCAGGCTTAAGCTCGCTTGGGCTTTTTCTGCCAAAGCAGCTATATGGTCTGGCAGCACACTTTCTGCTAAGTCACGGCAGTCTTCTATCCATAGGGACTCCGTTATACGGTGTTGATAGTCTTCCAAATAATGACCTTGCCATTGCCCCTCCTGCTGAACAAAAGCCAGGCGCAGCACATCATGACGCTGGTATAAAGCAGCTAAGAGCTGAAGCAGTGCTGGCTCATTAACACCACTGGGTACTGTCAACCACTGAGCTTGGTTGAAGTGATATAGGTCAGCCTGATCACCCGTAAAAAAGTGCTGCTGAATCGGTAACAGCAGCTGCTCACCTTTAACTGATTGCTGTGAAGCGGTATTGGTGACTTCTTCAACATACAGTGCCAGCTCGGCAATTGTTTGGTGCTCAAATAACTGTCGCGTTGCTAGCTGATAACCTGCCTGTTTAGCTTGTGAGGCCACCTGAATGGCTAAAATAGAATCACCGCCTAAGGCAAAGAAATTATCGTTAACGCCAACCTGGCTAATGCCTAAAACATTTTGCCAAACCTCACAAAGCGCCATCTCAGCAGCGGTTTGCGCGGCCTGATAGTTATCACTCATGAGGCTGTAATCAGGAATAGGTAACTGTTTTCGCTCAACCTTACCATTGGGGTTCAGTGGCAGCTTATCCAGCGGAACAAATGCCGAGGGAATCATATACCCTGGTAACTGTTGCTTAAGTAATTGTCGTAAGGTGGCTGTTGCATTCTCTTCAGCTGCATCGTCAGCGCTGGTCCAGTAAGCAACAAGCCGTTTATCCCCAGCCTGATCCTCTCTAACCATCACATACGCTTCCTTCACCAGAGGCTGCTTCAGTAACGCTGACGTTACCTCTTCCAGTTCAATCCGGAAGCCTCGCAACTTCACTTGATGGTCAACACGTCCCTGGAATTCTAGCTCGCCACTCGGTAGCCAGCGGACTAAATCCCCAGTCCGATAAAGTGTGACATCAGGGTCAAGCGGGCTTTGAATAAAGCGCTCTGCCGTCAAATCTGATCTATTGAGATAGCCTCGGGCAAGGCCTGTACCACTGATATAAAGCTCTCCAATCACACCCTGAGGTACTAGCTGACGATGTGAGTCCAGTACATAGACATTTATTCCAGGAAGAGGCCTGCCAATGGCAACCTGTATGTTTTCCGGAGCCAGTGCCGCAGCTGTTGTACATACTGTTGACTCAGATGGACCATAGCCATTAACCATGTGACGACCAACTGACCACTGCTGTACGAGTGGTAATGGGCAATGTTCTCCGGCCACCAATAAATGATCGACCCCTTGCCACTCATTAATATCCAATACCGACAATAGGCTGGGAGGGAGTGTGGTATGAGTGACTTGCTGTTGATTAACAACTTCGGTTAATAACTCTGCCGATTGAACCACTTCCTGGCTCACTAGAACCAACTCAGCGCCAGCATTCAGAGCACCTGCCCACTCAAATGTCGCAGCATCAAAACTAAAGGAAGCAAACTGCAATACACGGCTACTGTTTTTAATTTGAAAGAACTGCTGCTGGCTAATAGCTAAGTTGACTAGCCCTGCATGCTGCAGCATCACCCCCTTCGGCTTACCAGTTGAGCCAGAGGTATAAATTACATAGGCCAGATGACTTGGCTCAAGACCAAGGGTGGCAGGTGCAGTATTGGTTTGTGGATAGTTTTCCAGTTGCTGAGTCGTATCAGATTGATCAATTACCAACAGGTTAAGCGATGGCTCCACAGGTAACTGCTTAATGAGATGCTGCTGCGTAATCACCAGTGATAGTCCGCTATTACTGATCATGTACGACAGGCGCTCTTCTGGATAGGTTGGATCAAGCGGCACATAAGCACCTCCTGCCTTCAACACACCTAGCAGTGAAACGATAAGCTCAATCGAACGCTCACAGCAGATACCCACTAAACTGTCAGGTTTAATGCCCTGCTCAACCAGGTAATGCGCTAATTGGTTAGCCCGACGATTCAGCTCAGCATAACTAACCGTTTGCGTATCAAAGCGCAGGGCCGTGCTATCAGGTCTGACTTTAACCTGCTGCTCAAATAACTGCTGAATACATAGCCCACTGACACCAGTATGCTCTGGTGTCAATTCAGTATGACCGAGGGCTAGCAGTTGTTGCTGCTCCTCTACATTGATACATTGAAGCTGGTGGGCTGGTGCAGATGGGGCTACCACAATATTTTCCAGCAACACCGCGAAGTGCTCTGCCATTCTGGCAATGGTTGATCTTTCAAACAGGCTGGTGTTGTACTCCCAGCTCAATCCTAAACCTTGGGCGGTTTCCTCAACATTCAGAGTCAGATCAAATGCGGTTACTGTGGTTTTGGCAGGTATATTTTCCCAATCAACCTCATTCAGCTCCAGTTTACCTGCTGGGGTGTTTTGCACCGCCAACATGACTTGGAACAACGGATGATGACTGAGGTGCCGATTCGGCTGAATCGCTTCAACCAAATGCTCAAACGACACTTGCTGATGCTCATAAGCTTCTAGTGCCGTTGTCCGGGTTTGCGTTAATAACTCGATAAATGAGTGATTAAGATCGACTTGGGTACGAATAACCAAGTTATTGACGAAGAAACCAACCAGCGACGAGAGCTCTAATTGGTCACGGTTGGCAACGGGTGTACCAATCAGAATATCCTGATCACCACTGTAGCGACTGAGCAACAGTGAAAGCACTGTATTCAAGCCCATAAACAAGGTAGCACCCTGCTTCTGGCACAACTCAACAAAGCGGCTAGTCAATTGACTGGTTAGCTGTGTCTCAACTACATCACCGGTATACACCTGCACCGCTGGCCGTGGTTTATCTAATGGCAAACTATGAATATCGGGTGCACCTGACAGCTGTTGTCGCCAATAAGTCAGATGATCATCAAGGTAATCCCCCTGCAACCACGCTCGCTGCCAGATTGCATAATCAGCATATTGGAGGGGTAGTGGTGCTAACTGAGGCTGACTGCCTAAACAAAGGGCGTTATAGCACTGGCTAAGCTCAGTAATAAATACATCCGCAGACCACCCATCAGAGGCAATATGGTGCATGACAAACAGTAACACGGACTCACTCTCACTGAGCTTCAGCCAGGCCACACGGAACATCAGGTCTTCACTTAAGTTAAAGCCCTTCTCTGTAAATGTCTGCTGATAGCAAGCCACTTCTTGTGCTTGCTCTGTATCAGAAAGCCCTGATAAATCCACTTCAACAAGCGGGAATACTTCAGGTGCTGAGTTAACCTTTTGATAAGCGATACCATTGTCATTGTTATGGTATGTGGTTCTGAGTACCTCATGACGATCAACCAGCAACGTCAGCGCTGTTCTTAAGATATCTGAGCGAGTGACACCTTTAAGCTGCAAAGACGCTGGCATGTGATATTGCTGACTGCCACCTTCCATTTGATGGACAAACCATAAACGCTGCTGGGCATAAGACAACGGTATTTGGGAAGGTCTAACCTGCTCTTGTAGTGTTGGTAGCTTATGGACTTCTAATGCTTCAGGTTGGGCTTTTTCAAGCTGCGCTGCAAAATCACGTAACACTGGTGTAGTAAATATAGATTTGACGGTTAAAGAGAGATCAAAAGCGTCTCTAATAACTGCCAGCAGACGTATCGCAACTAGAGAGTGTCCGCCTAGCTCAAAGAAATTGGCTTCACGACTGATGGGTTCTTTTATCCCTAAAACATCAGCCCAAAGCCCTGCCAGTTTTTCTTCCGTAGCTGTTTCCGGTGCAATATAGACTTGTTGAACCTGCTGCAACGTTGGTTTTGGTAATGCCTTGCGATCCACTTTACCATTGGGCGTTAATGGCAGTTTATCCAATACCACCAACGCTGATGGCACCATATAGGCCGGTAACTGTGCTTTTACGTGGTCGTATATAGAGGCTTCAACTACTTGTTTATCACCATCAGCAGTACTGGCCAATACAAGATAACTCACCAGTTGTCGATCTGTTTGTTCCTCATTCAGTACATCGCAGGTGACTGCTTCACTGACCGCTTCATGGGATAACAGTGCCGCTTCAATCTCACCCAGTTCGATTCGAAAACCGCGGATTTTTACTTGGTGATCAATACGACCGATATAGTCTACTTCACCATTGGCCAGCCAACGGGCCACATCACCGGTGCGGTATAACCGACTATTGGGGTCATCATTAAAAGGATTTAGCACAAACCGTTCTTCGGTTAATTTCGGTCGATTTAAATAGCCACGGGCTAGCCCATCCCCGCCAATATATAATTCACCGGTTACTCCTTCAGGTACCGGCTGCATTTGCGAATTGACGATATAAAACTGGGTATTAGCAATCGGATGGCCAATCGTAATTGCCGTTTGTTTCGCTGTTAACCGCTGAACCGACGACCAAACTGTCGTTTCAGTAGGACCGTATACATTCCATAATTCAATCGAATCTTCCGGCTGTAGCGCGGTTTTTAACGCACTATTTAATGCCTCACCACCACAGATCATTTTTAAATTAACACTGGGTTGCCAGCCGTTACTAATTAGCATTTGCCAAGTCGCTGGCGTGGCTTGCATGACATTGACCTGATGACGCTCTAATAAATTCGTTAATGCATCAGGGTTGAGCGTATCGGCTGAGCCAGCGACAACTAATTCTCCACCGGTAATTAACGGTAAATACAGTTCTAACGTGTGAATATCAAAACAAATAGATGTCACCGCTAATAGTCTATCGCCTACGGTTAAACCTGGTTGTTGCTGCATGGACAATAAAAAATTCACCAGTGACTGGTGCTCAATCGCAATCCCTTTTGGTTTACCAGTAGAACCTGACGTATAAATCACATACGCCAAATGTTGTGCAGTAAAACCGGCCACAACTGGATTTTCGATAAATCCTTGGCTGCCGAGCTGTTGCTTTATCGTCGGGACATCTAAGCAAAGGGTGTTGGCCGCGACTGACATTGCAGATAATGTCGCTTGCAGTGCTGTACTGGTCAGCACCACCACCGGCTCACTATCTGCCAACATGTATTGAATACGATCCTGCGGATAGTTGGGGTCTAATGGCACATACGCCCCACCCGCTTTCACAGTAGCTAACAGTGCCACTACCATGTCGATAGAACGCTCTAAATACACCCCAACCAGCTGATCAGGCCCAACCCCTTGAGCTTGTAAAATAACCGCTAATTGATTGGCCTGTTGATTTAATGCGGCATACGTCAGTGATTTATTATTAAAGGTCACCGCAATGGCATCCGGTGTACGGGCTACTTGAGCTTCAAATAACCCTGGTAAACTAACTGCTTTTGGATACTCAGCAGCTGTCTTATTATAATCCATTAATAACCGCCGCTGTTCCGCTGCACTGAGCATCGGTAAACTAAAAACATTTTGTTCTGGGCTGGCTAACAGGCTTATTAATAATTGATTAAAGCTGGCTGCCATTCGCTCGATGGTCGACGCTTCAAATAAATCCATGCAATATTCCCAGTAGCAAACCAGCCCACCGGCCTGATCACCCAGTATATTTAAGCTCAGATCAAACTTTGCAACAGGAGCTGCTTCAGCAAGCTCTTCTACCAATAATTCTCCCACCTGCTGTTTTACAACTACTTGCTCCTGTACCAGCAACATAACCTGAAACAGAGGGTGGTGACTTAACTCACGGCTGGGTTGTAGCACCTCAACCAGCTGTTCAAATGGCAATTGCTGATGGGCATAGGCATCCAAAGCGGTTTCTCGGCAGCGGGCCAACAGTTCAGTGAACTGTGGGTTGCCTGACAGGTCGGTGCGCAGCACCAGGGTATTCACAAAGAAGCCAATGAGCGCTTCAGTCTCCAGCTGCTCACGGTTAGCTACCGGTGTACCCATCACAATGTCAGTTTCACCACTGTAGCGACTGAGTAGCAAGGCAAAAGCCGCTTGTAAGCCCATAAACAGGGTCACGCCCTGAGCCTGACAAAACTCTCTAAATGCAGAAGCCAACTCCACAGGGATGGCTTGCTGACACAAAGCACCTACATAGCTTTGTTCTTTAGGGCGAGGTTTATCCAATGGCAGGCTGTGCACATCGGGAAGACCAACGAGCTGTGCTGCCCAGTAATCCAGCTGCTGCTGTAGCACTTCACCTTGTAGCCAGTTTCGCTGCCAAACCGCATAGTCTGCGTATTGAATGGGTAAAGCAGGTAATGGGCTTAACTCACCTTGACAGTAAGCTTGATATAAGGCGGTTAGCTCAGCCAATAGCACATCGGTAGACCAGCCATCCGAGGCAATATGGTGCATGGTTAGCAACAGAACGGCCTCATTCTGAGTCAGGTTAATGAGCTGACAACGCAGTAACAGATCATGGCTAAGGTCAAAAGGTCTATCTGCTTCCATTTGAATCAGCCGCTTCAGTTGCAATTCACGCTGATTGGCCGTCAGGGTGGTTAAGTCAACCGTCTTTAAGTTCAGCTGTTGAGGAGCTGCCTGAATCAGCTGGAGGGCTTGGCCTTTTTCCTCGATAAAACAAGTACGCAGCACTTCATGTCGAGTAACAATGGTGGCTAAAGCATCTGATAGCGCCTGTTTGTTTAGACGACCAGTCAGCTTATACACCCCAGGCATGTTGTAAAAAGCACCACCCTCCAGCTGTTGAATAAACCAGAGACGTTGTTGAGCAAAGGACAGGGGTAGCGGCGCTGAGCGATCAACAGGCTTAATCGCAGGTGCACAGCTAGTCGTTAGGCTGGCAATTTCTTTCGCCATATTGGCTAACGTGGCACTGATAAAGACCTGCTTAATGGATAACTCGGCTCCAAACAGCTCCCTTATCTTCGCCACCAGCCTGACAGCCAGCAACGAGTGCCCGCCTAACTTAAAGAAGTTGGCTTGAGCACTGACTGGATTATTGAGCTCCAATACCTCCTGCCAGATCACGGCCAGCTGCGCTTCCGTTTCAGTCGCTGGTACCACATAATCATCACCTGCCATATACTCAGGTGCCGGTAACGCTTTGCGATCCAATTTACCGTTTGCATTGACCGGAAACTCTGCCAATACCACCCAAGCGGCAGGAATCATAAAGTCCGGTAACTGATCCTGGAGCTGCTGGCGCAACAAGTCGATAAAAGCCGAGTGTTCAGCGGTAATCGTTGCTGCATCAGCTGGGACCACATAGGCTACTAGCTGCTTATCGCCTGGCTCATCTTCACGCACCAACACCACCGCATCATGCACCGCGTCCTGGTGACGTAGCGCGGTTTCAATCTCACCCAGCTCAATCCGGAAGCCCCGTAGTTTGACCTGGGTATCCAGTCGGCCAAAGAACTCCAGTTCACCATTGGCTAGCCAGCGCACCAGATCACCCGTGCGATAAACACGCGCTTCAGGCTCAGAACTGAATGGATGCGTCATAAACTTCTCGGCCGTCAGCTCAGGGCGATTCAAATAGCCCCTTGCCAGGCCAACCCCGCCTATCAGTAACTCACCGGGTACACCAACAGGTACTAGCTGTTGCTGGCTATCCACTACATACACTTCAGTATCCAGAGTGGCTCGACCAATCGGCACGCTCACCCCACCACCTGCTGGTTGATCCGCATTTCCTGCGTTCAGCCAGTAAAGCGTCGATGAAATGGTGGTTTCCGTCGGCCCGTAGTTATTGATTAACTGGCATTGCTGTTGGGCAGGGCCCGTTAGCCAACCTTCGGCAAAGTCTGGTGGTAATACATCACCACTGACCACTAATCGGCTCAGCGAGGTTCCCTGCCAAAAAGCGGTATCCGTTAGCACAGGCTCTAACAGTGCCTTGGCATACATCGGTGGGAATTCAGTAATGGTGATGGGGTTAGTTTGCAGCCAGCTGACAAACTCCGCCGAAGTCCATAGCTCAGCAGGACGAATATAAAGGCTGGCACCTGTTGTGAGTGCCTCAAACACCTGCTCCACTGCCGCATCAAAGCCAATGTTGGAGAACTGCAGCACCCGGTCTTCGGCGGTAATACCATAGGCTTGCACAATGCTTTGAACATGGCTGACCAACGCCTGGTGCTCAATCATTACCCCTTTGGGCTTGCCCGTAGAGCCTGAGGTATAAATGACATAAGCCAGGTTGCTAGGCGTGACACCCGTTTGGGCCACTGACAAGTTTGAGACTGGCTGTGCAGCCAGCTGGCTATGGAATGCAGAGTCATCCCAGTACACAGAGTCAGCTTCTACCGATTCCAGTTTGCTTTGCTGAGCCCGTTCGGTAATGACCAGCTGACAGCCGCTGTCGCTAACCATGTAGTTCAAACGATCAACTGGGTAGCTGACATCCAGTGGCACATAAGCTCCACCCGCTTTATGCACCGCCAGGATAGTGACGATCATCGCCATGGAGCGTTCTAAGCACATGCCCACCAATACATCTGGGCCAACTCCTTGCTGGACCAGCCAATGGGCTAACTGATTGGCCTGCTGGTTGAGCTCAGCGTAGCTCAGGGTGTCACCTTCAAGCACTAAGGCAATGGCTTCAGGAGTTGTCGCTGCCTGCTGTTCTACCTGCTCATGAATACACTGATTAATTGGCCAGTGCTTAGCGGCTTGTCCTTGGACAAGCAGTGCCTGCTGCTCTGTTTGGGTCAGTATCGACAACTGCTGAATCGCTTGCGCTGGCTGACTCACGATGCTTTGCAACAAGTTGATTAAGTGCTGAGACATTCGGGTAATGGTGTCTGCCGCAAACAGCTCCGTGCAGTATTCCCAGTAGAATGTCAGTTGCCCATCAGCCTGGCTATCCAGCACATTCAAGGTCAGATCAAACTTAGCAGTCGGGCTGGTTTCCTCTAGCTCTTCTAGCACCAAGTCACCCAGCTGTTGCTTGGCAGCACCTTGGGTTTGCACCGCTAACATCACCTGGAACAATGGATGGTGACTTAAGTGACGGTTGGGTTGTAGCACCTCAACCAGCTGTTCAAATGGCACCTGTTGATGGGCATAGGCATCCAACGCCGTTTCTCGGCAGCGGGCCAGTAGTTCAGTGAACTGTGGATTACCTGACAGGTCAGTGCGCAGCACCAGGGTATTCACAAAGAAGCCAACCAGCGCTTCAATCTCCAGCTGCTCACGATTGGCAACGGGTGTACCCATTACAATATCGGTTTCACCACTGTAGCGACTGAGTAGCAAGGCAAAAGCCGCTTGTAAGCCCATAAATAGGGTCACGCTCTGAGCCTGGCAGAAATCTCTAAAAGATGCGGCTAATTCCGTAGGTACAGCTTGCTGATATATATCACCCGCATAGCTTTGTTCTTTCGGGCGAGGCATATCCAATGGCAGGCTGTGCACATCAGGAAGATCGACGAGCTGTGCTGCCCAGTAATCTAGCTGTTGCTGTAGCACGTCACCTTGTAGCCAGTTCCGCTGCCAAACCGCATAGTCTGCATATTGAATGGGTAAAGCAGGCAATGGAGCTTCCTCTCCCAGGCAGTAAGCTTGATAAAGGCTTTCAAGCTCACCCATCAAAATATCCAGTGAAACGGCATCGCCTGCGATATGGTGCAGTGTCAACAGCAGCACATGTTTTTCAGGTTCTAGGGCTACTAACTGCCCTCTAATCATTAGCCCTTGTTGTAAGTCAAACGGCTTCTCTGCCTCTGCCAATCGTAGTTGGGCTAGCTGTTGAGCCTGCTGCTCTCCACCTTTGCCAGTCCCCTCTTTGTCTACACACCCAGCCAGCTGAAGATCAACCTGATTTAGGGTAAAGGCTTCAAGCTCTGCCTGGATAACCTGGTAAGCCTCTCCCTCCTCAACAGCGAAACAGGTTCTTAAACTCTCATGCCTACTGATCAACTGATTCAATGCCTGATTTAGTGCATCAATATTCAGCACACCCAACAACTGCACAGCAATGGGCATATTGTATAAGCTGCTGTCTTCCTCCAGTTGGGTTAAAAACCAGAGCCGTTGCTGCGCATAGGACAGCGGTAGCAGCGATTGGCGATCCACTTTGGTGATAGCAGGTACCTGACCTTCATCCAGATGCGCGCTATCAATGAACTGGGCGAGTGAAGCGAGAGTAGGATGAGTAAAGATGCACCGAACATTAACTTCTTTTTTGAATTGATCTCGCAGCTCAGCAATCAGGCGAATAGCGAGCAAAGAGTGACCACCCAACGCAAAGAAATTAGCGTGGCACCCTACTGGTTCTTCAGTGTTAAGCAGCTGTTGCCACAGCGCGGCGAGCACTTTTTCTGTAGTTGTTTGTGGCGCTTCATAGTGCGTTGCTGTTTGCAGCTTAGGTGCAGGAAGCGCTTTTCGATCAACCTTGCCATTGGGAGTCAGTGGTAATGCATCTAGCACAACCCAGCCTACTGGCACCATATAATCTGGCAGCTGTTCAGACAGGGTTTGTTGCAGTGAAGCAATCCACTTTGTTTCATTAAGAGCTGATTCACCAAGAACGGCTTCATCAGCAGCGCCTTCAGCAAGCTCGTGCTGTGATTGAGCTGTGGGCACCTTCATTTTGGCTGTAGGCACCTTCGTTTTAGCTGTGGGCACTACATAAGCCACCAGCCGCTTATCACCTGGCTGATCTTCTCGGGCAATCACCACACAATTGCTGACACCAGAGATACTACCCAATAGGGTTTCAATTTCACCCAGCTCAATCCGGAAGCCACGCAATTTAACCTGGTGATCAATCCGACCTAAGTATTCAATCGTGCCATCTGGCAACCAGCGGGCAAGATCGCCTGTCCGGTATATTCTTGGCTCCTGGCCAGAGTTTGCTTTGGCAAAGGGGTTTGGCAAGAACCGCTCAGCCGTAAGCTCATCACGGTTAAAGTAGCCTCTAGCCAGGCCAGTCCCACCAATAAACAGCTCACCAACAACACCGATGGGCACCGGTTTTAACTGAGCATCCAACACATACAGTTGCGTGTTATCAATTGGCTTACCGATGGGCACTGAACGCCCGACAAAATTCGGCTGACACTGCCAGCAGCTCACATCAATCGCTGCTTCTGTGGGCCCATATAAGTTGTAAAGCTCAGCATGATGGTTCGCCAGAAAACGGTTTTGCACATCCACCGCTAGCGCTTCACCACTACAGACCACCAGTCGTAAGCTAGGAGTTCGGTGCTGATAGCGCCCATCAGCGATAAAAGTCGCCAGCATCGGGGGCACAAAGTGCATGACTGTGATACCTGCCTGCTCAATGGTATCCAGCAAGTAATCAACGTCTTTGTGCCCTTCTGGTTTTGCCATCACCACCGATGCACCTGTCACCAGAGGCCAGCAGTACTCCCAAATGGACACATCGAAACCAAATGGGGTTTTCTGCAAGACGTTATCAGTGGCCTTTAAACCAAACTGCTTTTGCATCCAGTGAATTCGATTAACTAGACCGCGATGCTGATTCATCACTCCTTTCGGTTTACCCGTTGAACCAGAGGTATAAATCACATAGGCCAAATGTGTCGCGGTTAAGCCAATACGCTGGATATCAGGGTTTGCAACAGGCTGACAAGTCAGCTGCTGCTGAACCTGATCATCATCAAGACAAAGAAGCTGATTTGCAGATAGGGTCAACTTGCTTACCAGGCCTGAGTGCGATATCAGCACACTTGCCTGGCTATCTTCTAGCATATAAGCCAAGCGGTCTGTGGGGTAGCTTGGGTCTAGCGGTACATAGGCTCCACCCGCTTTTAACACCGCTAAAATGGCAACGACCATATCAATAGAGCGTTCGAGACAAATGCCCACTAACTGATCCGGCTTAACCTCAAGCTGCACCAAATAATTTGCCAGTTGATTAGCGCGCTCATTAAGTGCTTGGTAAGTAAGTGCCTGTCGCTCAAATCGAATGGCCACTGCATCAGGAGATTGCTCAACCTGCTTTTCAAATAGCTGGTGAATACAACTATGGTCGGGGAAATCCACGGCGGTATTATTCCATTCCGTTAACACTTGGCACGCAGCGACTTCCGTTAATAGGGAAAGTGATAAAACCGGTTGCTCAGGTGTCTGAATAATGCTTTCAAGCAACCGATTAAACTGTACCGCCATTTGTTCAATCGTATTAGCATGAAACAGATCAGTATTATATTCCCAGGCAAGCGCCAAGCCATCTTCCAGCTCTTCAACCGTCAACATCAGATCAAACTGTGCTCGACTGGCAGTAAGCGGCATAGGTGTACAACTTATGTTTTCTAGTTGCATCGCCTGCTGACGGCTATTAAGTACCAGCATGACTTGGAAAAGCGGGTGATAACTTAAATCCCGAGCAGGTTGTAATACTTCAACCAACTGCTCAAATGGCACCTGCTGATTCGCATAGGCATTAAGTGCCGTATTTTTTGTTTGTTCAAGTAACTGCAAATAACTTGGGTTATCGACTAAATCCAAACGCAACACCAAGGTATTAACAAAAAAACCAATCAGTTCAGCAAGGCTTTGCTGATCGCGGTTGGCAATTGGGGTGCCTACAACTATATCGTTATCACCGCTATAGCGGGCAAGCAGCACTGAAAAAGCGGCATGCAAGCCCATAAATAAGGTAACGCCTTGTTGTTGACATAGCCCTTTAAACTGGTCCGTTACTTGGTTAGTTAACTGACAATAATGCCACTGACCTTGATAACTCTGCGTAACAGGACGTGGTTTATCTAGCGGTAAATTATGTACAGCGGGTAAATTCGCTAATTGCTTTTTCCAGAAGCTGAGTTGAGTATCCAGCAATTGGCTGACCTGAGAACTACGCTGCCATAAGGCATAATCTCGGTATTGAATTGACAAATTAGCCAGTGCAGCTTCGTTATTGTTGTTATACGCTAGATATAACTGACTGATCTCATCCATTAATAAACCCAGCGACCAGCCATCAGACGCGATGTGATGCATGGTAAGCAATAATACAACGTCTGTAGTATCAAGCTTTATCAAAAGCCCTCTTAGTAATAAATCCGTCGATAAATTAAAAGGTTTATCTGCTTCCTCTTGTTGCAAATCAAGTATTGTCTTTTCCTGTTTATATTTATCAACAGTTTGTAAATCGACCAATAGCAGTTGCCATTTTTCAGGCATAGCCTGTACCTGCTGATAAACGTCCCCTGATTTATTAATAAAACAGGTTCGCAATACCTCATGCCGCTCAATAATGGTCGCTAATGCCTTGTTTAATACACTAAGGTTCACATCCCCTTTAAGCCGGAAAGCAAGCGGCATATTATAATGAGCACTACCACCCTCCATTTGATCAATAAACCAAAGCCGTTGTTGCGCATAAGATAGTTGGCACAAATCCTGACTGGCATTTGACTGAATTTCAGGTAAGCAGGTTTGCTGCTGTGCAATTAATTGATCAATTAATTTGGCTTGATCACAAAGAATAGCATGCTCAAAAATCTGGTTAATCGCTATTTCAATAGCAAACTGCTTACGAATAGCAGCCACTAACTGCATCGCTAGTAATGAGTGCCCACCTAAACTAAAGAAGCTTGCAGAACCATTATTAACGGTTGTTTTTAGCAAATTGCTCCAGATAGTACTTAATGTAGCCTCTGTTAATGTGGTCAAGGCTGAAAAGTTCGTTTGGTCCTCATAATAGTTGGGTTGAGGTAAAGCACGATAATCTACTTTGCCATTAGCATTAAGTGGCAGTGCTGATAATACTTCTATAGCAGAAGGCTGCATATAGCTAGGCAGTTTTTCAGCAAGTATTGCTTTTATTTCATGAACTTTGTTACGTACGGATTCATCTTGAGCATCTACAGCATCGTTTATATTTAACGTGTCTTTATCAAGTGCACTCTCATTTAACGTGCTCTTATAAAATTCACTCTGATTATCCAATACAACATAAGCCACAAGTTTTTTATCACCCACGGTATCTTCCCGCAGCATCACATAATTATCAGCAATACCCGAAATATGGCTTAATACCGTTGCAATGTCATCAAGCTCTATTCGAAAGCCTCTAAGCTTTATCTGATTATCAATTCTATTAACATAAATCAGTTGACCTTCATCATTCCAGTAAACTAAGTCACCAGTTTTATAAAGCTTTTCATGAGTTTTACTGACAGAAAATGGACTATCAATAAAACGCTCTGCTGTTAGTTCTGGCCGATTTAAATAAGCCCTAGCAACACCATCACCACCTAAATACAGCTCGCCCACTACACCTGAAGGCAGTATATTTAACCACCTATCCAACACATAAGCTGTAGAGTTCGCAATTGGCGAACCAATTGGATAGATATCTTGAGCTTGTGTAACCTCATAATAGGTACTAAACGTTGTATTTTCTGTAGGGCCATACACATGTAACAAGTGTTTGGGCTTACCCTCTGCTACAAGCACTTTATTGACATGAGCAACAGAAACTGCTTCACCACCAAATAACAAGTATTTTAACGATTTAAAACCACAAGGGTTCTGTTCAGCCATCACATTGAATAAAGCGGTGGTGATAAACAGCGTTGTGATTCGATCATTGATAAGCTGTTGCTGTAATTTTGCTGGCGACAATAGTGTTGCTTTTGGAACGTAAACTAATCGAGCACCATTTAACAACGCTCCCCATACTTCAAATGTAGCTGCATCGAATGAATGGTTTGAGGCTTGAGCGACAACATCTGTTGATTTAAATGGCACGTAGTCACTGTTTAAAACCAGTCGTAAGATGCTCTGCTGTTCAACCGCTACACCTTTTGGCTTACCTGTTGAGCCCGAGGTATAAATAACATAAGCCAAGTTTTGGCTTGTTATAATAGGTTGATTGACTACTTCATCTGATATCTGCTGTTCTAACTCAGTAATTATTAAGTCATCATCTAAACATATCGTTAAATGTTCAGATTGATTATTAACAATCTGCTTTGCTAAATTCGAGCTGGTTAAAATAATGTTTGTACCACAGTCTGCAATTATATCGGCAAGACGATCACTTCCCTGTTCAGGGTCTAATGGCACATAAGCGCCACCGGCTTTGATAATTGCCAGCATTGCAATAATTAAATCAACAGACCTATCAAGATAAATGCCTACTAGTGTTTCAGCATGAACTCCTTGCTCAATTAAATAGTTGGCAAGCTGATTTGCCTTGCAATTTAACTCAGCATAAGTCAGTTGTGTTTCGCCAAATACAACGGCTGTTTTTTGTTTACTGTATTTAAGTTGATCTTCAAATAAAGTATTAATGGATTTATGAGCAGGATAAGTCGTTGATGTATTATTCCACTGTTTAACCTGCTGATCCACTTGTTCATCTGATAGTAACGACAGCTGCTGTACAGGCTGACTAACATCTTTTGCAATAGCATTTAAAAGCTGTACCAAGTGATCAAGTAACTGCCTAACAAATCCAGCACTTAATTGGTCTGTGTCATATAGTGCTTTTACCTGGATTTGCTTACCCGGTATTATCACTATTGCAATAGGGTAATTCGTTTGCTCTATTGCATTAATATCCTTTAATGGAAGCTGATATGACTCGCCTTCACTCCACTGGCGATAATCATCAAATGGGTAGTTTTCAAAAACTAAAATTGAGTTAAATAGTTTTTGTTCATTTTCAATCTCACTCCACTTATGAATATCTGTTAACGATGAATGACTGAATTGGTCGTGGTTTATCTGTGAGGCATGAACACTCTGCAACCAGCTTTCTACGGCTGACTCCTCCTCTGGAATCGTAATACGAGTGGGTAAGCTATTTATAAATAGCCCAACAATGCTTTCTACATCTGAAATTTGGTCTGTACGCCCAGAACGGGTTGTACCATACACAACATCAGCAGTATTACAATAACGAGCTAATAACGCTCCCCATGCACTTTGAAACACACTACTTAATGTGACTTGTGCTTGTTTGGCAGCATCTTGTAATCTCGCAGATAATGAACCATTTAATAAGCTAATTTGCTGACCCGAATCATCAGCAGCTTTATTTTGCTCGCATGACTGTTCGTATGGCTGTTCGTATGGCTGTTCGTATGGCTGTTCGTATGGATAATAGCTGGGCATATTGAGCAAAGTTGGCTCAGCAAATCCAGCTAAATACGCTTGCCAGTAGCTTTTCGCTTCATGTTTATTTTGCTGGTTGAGCCAGCTGATATAATGTCGATAAGGAACAACAGGAGCAAGTTCAGCCGTTTTATTTAGTTGATTTGCTTCATACAACGCAGACAAATCTTTTAATAATAAAGGAATACACCAGCCATCAAGTAAAGCATGAAAATGCGTCCATACCAGATGAAACATTTCATCTGCTTGCTTCACCAAGACAAAACGCATCAAAGGTGCTTGACTCACATTAATTTGTTGCTGTTTTTCAACAAGCAATAAATTATCCCACTGCTGTTGATAATCAGCAGCGGACAATGCTGACCAATCTATTTCTTGCCAAGGCAGCTCTTCTATATGATGTTCAACCAGTTGTAGCGGTTGTCCTTGCTCTAAGTGAACAAACGCAGTTCTTAATACAGCATGTCGATCAATTAACTGACACCAAGCTTGCTTTAAGGCTGAAGCGTTAACCTGCCCCAACCTCAGAATCATTTGCGTCATATACATGCCTGACGCTGTATTTAATTGATTATGAAATAGCATTCCTTGCTGCATTGGCGTGCAAGGATATAAATCTTGAATCTGATACTTAGCTTGTAGGCTATCAAGTCGATCTTGATTAATATTGACTAAAGGAAAATCACTCGGTGTACTTTGAGCAGGTGAATTAAAGCAGTGCTCAATAATTGAATTCAAGTGTTCTATATAACGGTTAGCAATTGTTTCAATAGTTGCATCATGATATTCACAACGATTATAGTCCCAATCCAATTGCAACTGACCGTTGGTCATGATCCCAACAATACTTAGTCGATGACTCCGCTGGCGATTATTGCTTACCCAATCACCCGTATTCTCAAAACTTCCCTCCAATATCAAGGCTGAATCTGTTTTATCAGAGTTTAGCTCTTTATTTTCCAGCTGTTTATTTTCAAATTGGCCTAAATAGTTAAATATGAGCTCCAATGGTGAAGTTGAATTTAAATCTGCATCTTTATTGAGATAACGTAGCACATCGTAGCCCAGTCCTTTATTAGGCACTGCTCTTAACTGTTCTTTGACTGACTTAATTTGTTGGCCAATGCCACCATCAACACTGGTTAACACCACAGGAAAAGTTGTCGTAAACCAACCAATTGTTTCACTTAAATCAAGCTGGCTGTTGAGTTCCTCTCTGCCATGCCCTTCAAGTGCTAATCGAATTGCATCACTCTCTTGCCACTCAGCAATAGTTAGTAGCAAAGCGGTTAACAATAGGTCGTTGATTTGTGTATGGTAGCACTGGTTAGCTTGTTGAATTAATACACGGCTAGCGGCTGCCCCAAGTTTAACTGAAATAACACGACTGTTATGACATGTATCTTCATCAGGAGTAGTGATTACTTTATCAACCGGTAAACGGGGGATATTTGTATTCGCTGTGTTAAGCCAATACTGATATTCGGCTTGTAACTGCTCTGACTGGCTAAAGCTTTGTAGCCAATTACCCCATGCTTGATAACTACTGGTATTTTTCCCTAAATCAATTTCTTGATTATTTTGAATTTGGTCCAGAGCAGTTGACAGGTCCTGTAGTAATATACGCCAGGAAACGCCATCAACAATTAAGTGATGGATGACCCATAGCATCTCACGACTGTTTGTACCTACACTCCCCAATATAACGTTACTCAATAGAGGATGTGCTAGATCAAAACTATTATGTGCTTGCTTAACTAAATCCTCAAAATCATCCGAATGTTGCTGACTAATTATACTGTTGTTGATTGCCTCTACCGTTATATCATCTTTATATTCGGCAACCCATTTGTCATTTTGTTTGAGAAAACTGAGTCTGAATACCGCATGGCGTTTATATACTGCCGTTAACGCCTGTAGTAATTGATGCTCAGTCACCGCAGCTAGCAATTGAATTCGCATTGCCTGATTAAAGTAATGCTGATCAACGTTATCTTCGTGAAGAAATGCATACTGAATTGGCAGTAGATCTTGTGTACCTGTTATTGCTTTATTATCTTCTTGCTTATTATTGATTTGTTTAATATGCCTGGATAACTCGGCTATTGTTTGATATTCAAATATTTTCCTGGTACTTAGCTGATAACCTTTTCGAAGTACTCGTGATGCAACCTGTATTGCTAATATCGAGTCACCGCCAATAGCAAAGAAGTTATCATGAATTCCAACTTTTTCTTGTTTTAATACCGCTTGCCAAACTTCACATAATAACTTTTCAACTAGATGCTTAGGTGCTACATAGTTTTCATTCGCTTGATAATTGGGCGTTGGTAAAGCCTTACGATTGACTTTACCATTTGATGTTAACGGTAAGGCAGATAAAATAACAATGGCGCTCGGCACCATATAGCTTGGTAATTGCTGCTTTAGTATCTCACTTATTTGTGTTTCTGTTATCTGTCCATTTTCGTTTAAGGCAACATAAGCAACTAGTTTTTTATGGTTGGTTTTGTCCTCTCTTACAAGAATATAACACTCTTTGATTGCTTCTATATTTAATAAGCAGGCTTCAATTTCACCTAGCTCAATACGAAAGCCTCGTATTTTTATTTGATGATCAATACGACCAGCAAATTCTAAGTTACCATCAGGCAGCCACCGTACTAAGTCTCCTGTACGATACAATTTATCATAATTATTTTTACCAAATGGACTAACGACAAATTTTTCAGCAGTCAATTCAGGTTGGTTTAAATAACCATTGGCTACACCTACACCGCCAATATATAGCTCACCTAAAACACCAATAGGTACAGGCTGTTTAAACTCGTCAAGCACATAGGTTTGAACACCTGGCAAGGGTTTTCCAATATGAATCAAAGGGTAATTTGAGTCAATTTTTCCTAATGAAGCACATACGGTACTTTCGGTAGGCCCATAGGCGTTGATGAAGTCTCTATTTTTACTCCATAACGCGACCATATCGGAAGAGCAGCTCTCACCTGCAACAACCAATGTTTTTACGTTACTCCAATCATCAACATTAAGCGCTGGCAATAATGCGGGAGGAAGTGTTGCATGAGAAATTTTATCTTGTTTTATGGCTGTAGATAGTAACTCTCCAGATTTTATTACGTCCTCATCATATACAAACAACTGAGCGCCAGATGATAGCGTCATCACCCACTCCCAAGTTGCCGCATCAAAACTAATCGAAGCAAACTGTAAAACACGACTACTTGGATTAACACTTAACAGCTCTCTTTGAGCAAAAGCCAAGTTTACCAACCCTTCATGGTTTAATAACACACCCTTTGGCTTACCTGTCGATCCAGATGTGTATATAGTGTACGCTAAGCTTTTTGCAGTTAAGTTATTTTGCGAAACGTCAATGTTAGTGTCAGCTGACTGAGCTATACCACTTGCTGTTTGCTTGTTATCCAAACATAGTAATTCAGCCTTGGTTTTAGGAAAACACTCTTTGAACGTATTTTTGGTTATTACTAATGATAAACGACTATCCTCAACCATATGTTGAAGCCGCTCCTTTGGATAAGCAATATCCAAAGGTAAATAAGCCCCACCGGCTTTCAATATACCTAATATAGAAGTAAATAAATCGATAGAACGATCTATAAATACCCCTACTAGGTCACCTGGCATGACACCATGCTCTTTTAAAAAATGCGCTAGTTGATTAGCTTGTTTATTTAACTTGCTATACGACAGTGAATGGTCCCTAAAGCTAATAGCTTTAGCTGTAGGACGCGCTTCTACCTGTTGTTCAAAAATTTGATGAATAAGGTGGTTTCTTTGTGTGTATTTTTTTTCATTTGCATTAGACCACTCATTAACCAGCAGCTGCTTTTCTGCATCTGTTAGCAAGGAGCACTGCAAAATATCCGTCTGAGGGTTGTCTACACATACCTTCATTAACTGTATAAAGTGGCTGGCAAACCTTTCTATAGTTTCATATTCAAACAGGTCTGCACTGTATTCCCAACTAAGCCTTAGTTTCCCTTCACTTTCAATTGCATTTAAAACTAAATCAAACTTAGCCTTGGTTATTTGAGGTTGCTCTTGCGCTATTTCCAAATCAGTTAATTGATACTTTTCCTGATCAGTATTTTGCAATACCAACATAATTTGAAAAAGAGGATGATGGCTTAGGCTTCTAACAGGTTGGATTTCTTCTACTAACTTTTCAAAAGGAAGCTGATGATTTGAAAATGCATTTAAAGTGTTTTCTTTACATTGGCTTAACAAAGAAATAAATGACGGAGAATCAGATAGATTGGTACGGAGCACCAAAGTATTAACAAAGAAACCGATTAATTCAGAGATGTCAGTTGTGTCTCTATTAGCTGTTACCGTACCTATAACAACATCTCTTTCGTTACTGTATCGGCTAACAAGAGCTGATAAAACAGCAAATAGCCCCATAAATAAAGTTGCACCCTGTTCTTGACACAGTGCCTTGAATTTATCTATATCAGACTGATCAACATCAACACAATAATGGCCACCAGCAAACGATTGTTTGTTAGGTCTAACTTTATCGATGGGTAAGCCATGTAGTTCAGGAATTCCATTAAGTTGCTCTTTCCAATAATTTATCTGCTGAGCTAACACTGCTTCAGTGAACGTAGATCTTTGCCAATAGGCATAGTCAGCGTATTGAACTGATAATTCTTGCAAAGATGTTTTTTTTGCTTCGACTAAGCAGTTATATAAATGGTTTAACTCTTTTATGAATATTGTCAGTGACCATCCATCTGCTGCAATATGATGAATTGTCAAAATTAATTGAAATGAAACTGGACTAAATTTAATCAATCTACCCCGAAGCATTAGATCAGATTGCAAATCATAATCTGCTGTGATTTCCTGATCCTGAATATCAATTGTTGCTTGTTGTTGCTCAGCTTTATTAATTGAAGAGAGGTCAGTTTCATTTAAAGTAAATGAACTTAGTTTTGGCAAAATACTTTGATAGGCACCCCTACCATCATCTTGATAAACAGTTCGCAAGCTTTCGTGACGATTTGCTATTTCAACAAGTGCGTTAGTTAATGCCGCTTTATTTAATTTACCATTTAAGCTCAAGATCAGAGGAATGTTGTAATGGCTACTACTGCCATCAACCTGATCTAATGTCCACATTTGCTGTTGAGAGAAAGAAAGCGGGAGCCTGTCTCTTGTTTCTAACCTCTTAATAAGCGTTGATGTTTTTTGCTTTTCACTAGCATCAACCAATTTAGCTAGATCATGTAAGTTTTTTGCTAAAAATACATCGTGAATTGATAAGTCAATTGAAAATTTTTGCTTTAATTGGGCAAGCAGTCTCATAGCCGTTAGTGAGTGACCACCCAATTGAAAGAAGTTTGCCTCTAGACTTATGGGATCATTAATACCTAATAATTGCTGCCAAGCACTTTCTATAACTTTTTCAGTATCCGTTGTTGTAGCAACATAATCAACATCATAACCCACAAGTTGTTGATAGGCAGGTGTTGGTAGCGCTTTCCGATCAACTTTACCACTTGCATTTAACGGTAAGTTATCAAGCATAACAACTGCACTTGGCACCATATACTCTGGCAGTTGTGTTTTCAGTACTTCACGAATTTCTTGAGAGGATGTGGTTAACCCTGAATGCAGTGCCACATAAGCAACTAATAACTTATTTCCAGGGGTTGGCTCAAAAACGGTGACTACCCCTTCAGCCACAGAAGCATGATTTTGTAAGGCTATCTCAATCTCACCCAGTTCAATACGAAAGCCTCTGAGCTTTATTTGATTGTCTGCTCGCCCGATAAAAGCTAATGTTCCATCAGGCTGCCAGTAAACAAGGTCACCTGTTCGGTAAAGCAGATCATTCGGGTCATCATTAAAAGGGTTTTTAATAAATCGCTCAGCAGTCAACTCTGGCTTATTAACATAGCCTAATGCAACGCCATCTCCACCAGTGTATAACTCACCAACAATCCCTAATGGCACATAGGATTGAGTTTTATCAAGTACATATACTTGAGAATTAGCTAGCGGCTTACCTATCGGTACTGACTGATTTACAGGCCAATTTTTTGGTATAACAAAACAACTCGAAAATACCGTATTTTCTGTAGGGCCATAGCCATTTATCAAGGTTAAATTTGGATTATTCTCATACTGCGATCTCACTGATTTTGGTGACACAACATCACCGCCAACTAATAAATACTTAAGTGTTGGCATCTTTGGTAAAACAGTCGCTGACCATTGATCAAATAATCCGGACGTCAGCCATAATGTATTAACATTATAACTATTAACACTCTCAGCAATTAGTGCCGGCTCAATTAACGCATGAGGATATAGAACAAGACGACCACCATTTAATAATGGACCCCATAGCTCAAACGTTGCTACGTCAAAATTAATGGAACATACCTGAAGAATGACTGTATCAGAGCTAACAGGAACCTGTTCGTTATTGATAACTAACCGGCTCACGCCATGATGAGGAACGGATACCCCTTTCGGCTTACCTGTAGAACCTGATGTATAGATAACATAAACTCTTTCAGAGCCAGCAACTACAGGTAACTCTATATCTTTAAATTTACTGCTATTAGTCAAGGCCTTTTGAATTTCAATAGAATCAACACAAATATTCTTTTGCCCTGATTCGGGCAAGCAGCATTGCAATGACTCTTTAGTTAATACCCATTGCAGTTGACAATCTTTAATCAAATAGTTCAGCCTATCCTCAGGATAGCCAGAATCCAGGGGTACATAAGCACAACCCGCTTTTAGAATAGCCAACATTGATACGACAAAATCAACTGACCGATCTAAACAAAGTCCAACCAGCTTTCTTGAAGAGACTCCTTGAGAAACTAGGTATTTTGCTAGCTGATTCGCTTGTTCATTCAGCTGTTGATAACTAAGCTCCTCATTACCTGCAACAACAGCGATTGAATTTGGAGTAAGAGCTGCTTGCTTTTCAAAGAGGTGATGAATAGCTAGCTCTTTAGGATAAGGTGACGTTGTATCATTCCACTTTTTAAATAAGTCTATCTCTGTATTTGTAACAATATTGATCATATCCAGCTGTTGATCGATATTATTTTGAATAAGGCTAATAAAGCTTACTATTCTCTCTGCAAATAACTCTGCTTCAAATGTGTTAAACACATCTGATCTAAAACAAACCATTAATGTAGAATTGGATGAGCTTTGATCTATATTCCATTGCAGTTGAAGTGGTACTTTATTACTAAAAATACTTCGACTAATTTCTTTTACACAAATACTTTGATACTGATGAGAAGCTAATTCTGCTGTTTCAAAAATAACTGTTTCATATTGTTCATCTCGTAAACGAAATGCATCTTTTTTGCTGTTCAATACTTGATCAACAAGCGTTTGCAAATTGGTCGAGTTTATATCTATTTTTGGAGTATAAGTAGCTATTTCTGAATTGTTTTCATACACACTACCCAATACTGAACTGTCTTTTTTGCAGTTTTTTTGGACACCTATAGAAAACTCTTGCTGATTATTGATCTTATACAAATAAACAGCTAACGCTACAGCTGTTAGCTGCTGAATAGTTAATCCCAACTGAAAGGCTGCTTTATGCAACTTATCATTCACGTTATCAACCAGTGAATAATGTAATACATTGAGCTCCTGATTTTCTGAAAACGACTTATATTGAAGCGCTTTGTTATTCAAATAATTATACTGATCAGCATCTAGCTCAGTTTTATTTATAGGGCTCACTTTATCCAGCCAGTTATTAAGGCTGTCATTCAAGTTGATTTCAATTATACATTTATGCAAGTTATACTTTTCATTTATAAGTAGCTTCTCATATATTGTAAACACATTGCTTATATAATGAGCACAAAAATTTTCTGAAAATAGCGCTGCATTAGTCTGAAGTGTAATCTGATAGCTATCGGCATTAAGCTTAATCAATTGAAAATTAATAGAATATGTCGCTTCTGAAACATTCGAAAGCTGGCTTACATCTTCGCCAGCTCGTTTCTTCAATTTTCCTTGAGGGTTTTCATCATTTGAAAAATCGTCAAACCAAAGGTTTAATGGCATCAAATCACAAGCAATTTTCTGTTTATTTTTATTAAAAAAGAAACAACTTACCTGATCAAAACACAACTTAGCAGCTTTTAACAGCAAATTCCTATCAATTTCATTACTTATTTCAAACAGGCTATTTCTTATAAAAACACCTTCCTGTAATTTACTTTCTATTTCAGCAAAACAGCCGTATCCCTGAGACAATAAGTAATCCCATATTAATTTCATTATTATTCCTTAAAAAGCTCTTAACAGAATTAATTTAAATAGCAAGCGCTAACAAACCATTTAAATGAAATCTAGTAATGAATAATATATACATTATAACTCTTATAATACAAATTCAAACAAGAAAGCTATATTTTTTTACAAGCAGACTTTCTAAGTAGGCAAAACGAATTACAGTAAATATTTACAAACACAAAACCAGTCCTTTCTTGCCAGAGTAAATTTTTACTTACAAATCTATTGATACAATTTCTCGCTCAATGGTTAGAAAAAAAACACTCGCCAAAGTTCCTGTAAATTTTATTACATAGAGTTTGTGTTATTATTTTTGTTAGTTTGCAATAACTATCATCCACAACAAAATTAATAATTTTAAATTAGTCAGATATAGTCAGCACACCAACACCACTATAAGACCAGTGTAAAAATCAGTAAAACCATACAAAAAATCTATTTTTTAATCTTTTTAAACCCTTTCGAATAATTTCTAGGCTCATGAGATCTAATCACTCAAAGGCCGTACCTAACGTATTGGATATATGCAAGCAAGCATGACTTATTAATATCCTTTTCTTCAATACACAAATAATCAAGCTTTTGCTTTTTATACGAAAAATACTTAGTTACAGAAACACAAACTTACAACCTTTATGTAGAACCCAATAATTGATGTACTGACTGACACTGCGGATAATTACTGCTTTACCAGAAAAGAGAATTATTTATGATTAACCTATAATTTTGATAAAAAAATAATAGTGAAAACTATACCAAAAACATATAGCACCAAAGACAATACAGACAACCATGCTACTTTTGATCTCTGTATTTTTTGGGTTTAATTTAAACGGGCAAAGCATTGCCTTTAGCAAAAAAATTTAGACACTGATGCATTTATAATTTTTTTATTTTAATTATGCTGTAATTTTAAAAATAATTAATATGATAACTTAAAAATCTACTATCCCTAGACACAACTGGATTCAACAGAAAACTATCAACTAGCCGACTCTAATTTTTTACCAGCTGGTAAGGTGTAATATACCTTACTTTTCCAAAGATATTTTTTACAATTACCTCTTGCAGCACAATAAAAAAACCTCTGAATAATCAGAGGTTTAACTAACATTCTTTACATAACTGCTCTATAGTGGAATTTAAAACGGTAGTTCGTATAAATACACAAAAGCACTGCCAAACACCCTATAAATATTGATTTCTAAAACATAACATTCAAAAACTGTCAAGTTAATCTCAATTTCATCAAGAATTATAATTGAATATAGATGATTACTTCACCTTAATTGTAAAGATGTTGGTGTAGGTAAACAAATAAGTTTGTAACCAAGAGCTTTATTTGTTGGGGTTGAGGCTCTTTTCTAAGCGCTCCTAACGATAGAATCAGCCTTGCAGACTAACCTAGTTACAAACTTATTTTGTAGCCGGAGCCGCTATAAACGGCAGTATAAGAGCTTACCGACAGTAACCAACTTAAGTGCTATAATATGATCCAAAGTATGAGCAGAAAAGGCAATTCTGGGATCCCCCCCTACAGAAAGAGTATTTCGAAAACTTAATTCAGAGTGGTTACACCGCATTCGCTTTCAAACCAAGCATGAAGCACGCCAAGCGATCTGGGACTACATTACATACTATAACAGCGAACGAAAACATTCAGCTTTAAACTATTAAACACCGATGGAATTTGAGAGAGCTCATCAATTGAAAAAAGCCTCTTAAAAAATTGTTGGGTTTTACTGGACCACTACATTGATTGTCGGCAGACAGTTGAAGCGGAAAAGTAATGTGGTTAATGCCTAAACTTGATTTTAGAAGGGAGTGAAAACCTTGGGGAAACCATATTCCAGCGAATTAGATTCTTTCCAAGACTCAGTTAAATGGGCATTCAATCAGAATGTTAGTTTACTAGAACGGCTCATGGCCTCTTGGGTGGAGGACTATATAGCCGTTGTGGGGTCTGGAGGGTCGTATTCCGCAGCATATACCGTTGCGGAACTAAGAGAATATGCTCAAAGGGTTCCCACTATAGCAATGACTCCGATGGAGTTTGCCACAAAAGGGGCAAGATTTGAATCCACTAAAATCATGCTTTTATCTGCTGAAGGAAAGAATACTGACATATTAGCGTCGGCTAAAACGGCGGCTATGGCAGATATCTCGTGCGCGGCCGTTACTCTAAAAAAAAATAGCCCTCTTGTGGAATACAGTGAGCAAACTGGATCTGTTAGAACTTATTCTTATGACATGCCATGGGAGAAGGACGGCTATCTTGCTACTAATAGCCTGATAGCGACGGTCATTCTCTTCTATAAAGCATTGTTTGGGCCGGAAGAAACAGACCAGCTTATAAGTCGAGAGTTTAATGCTGGTTCGTTACGCAAATATCGTAATCAGTGGTTAACCTGCAGAGCTATTTTAGAATACCCAACTCGACCGATATTAGTACTCCATGACACTCTGACAAAGCCATTTGCAATCGATCTGGAGTCCAAGCTCGCAGAATCTGCATTGGCAAATGTGGAGATTGCAGACTATAGACAATTTGCTCATGGCAGACACCTGAGATTAGTGAATATTAGTAAGGCCCCCTTGATTATTTCAGTAAATAGTTACACTGGTGAAAATATCGCTACGGAGACTTTGAAACTAGTGCCGGCGGGTGTCCCTGTCGCAGTCTTTAGAGTTTCAGGACAAACACCGCAAGAGATATTGATAACCAGTTTGTTAATGGCATCATTTGCCACAGAATCGATTGCAAAGGCATCTGATGTAGATCCTGGCCAGCCTACTATTCCCCAATTTGGCCGGGACATACACAAATTGGATCCAAGTAAAGACTTACATAGTGATATTTGCATCGAAGATGCTCACGGTTTAGCTGCTTATCGAAAGATTGGTAGAACGACTTCGAACTCTGAGCAATTCTCTAAAGTTGTCGATGCATCCCACCGCTATTATTCGAAGTTGTGTAGCGCTAGTATCAAGGCAATTGTAAGTGATTTTGATGGAACTCTATGCAATACCGAAGGTAGGTATGACGGGATGTGCCCAGAAATAAGAGAGGAGCTCTCTAGGTTATTGCGAGAAGGGATTACATTGGTCGTTGCATCTGGGAGAGGAGACTCTCTTCAAAGATGTCTACGACAAGCCATTGATACAAAATACCATGATTCTATTTGGGTTGGTTACTATGGGGGGTCTGTAATAGAGAAGTTAAATGTAGATGTTCAACCCCCTCCCGCAAATATAGGTTTTCAGGAAATATATGAATGGCTTAATTCAATAGCAATATACCATTCCAAAAGGCCCTTAGAAGATATGGCGAAGGGGGGCCAGTTTACTATAAGGCTGGAAAGTAACGCTCAAGCACAAAAGCTTCTCATGGCAATCCGTTCCTGGTTTATTGATACTGATAAAATTGGATGGCGAGTCTTCAGCTCTGGTCATTCTGTAGATGTATTAGATAGTAATACATCAAAAAGAAACGTTATCGAGTTTGTTGCTGAAAATTTTAACTTGTGCCCAAAAAGTGAAATCCTACGATTAGGAGACAGTGGACACGAAGAGGGGAACGACTTTGAACTCCTTTCTGGTGGTCTTTCGCTAAGTGCGGACAAGGTCACTTCATCTCTGCTTTCCTGCTGGAATTACGCTCCGCCTGGTAATAGACAGGCTCGAGCCACCTTGTCATATTTAAAACATCTTACTAAATTCAAAGATGGGCATCGAATTAGCCAATTGATATAGCCTTTGAATAGCTTATAGGGAAATCAGGGCCGATGAAGAAAGAGACCGCTTGGAGGCTTATTGCGAGTCAACTGGAATGGACTGATGCGGAACTTAGCCAAGAATTTCCGGCGTTACAACTTTTAATTAACCTTAAGTATGATCGCTATCAGGGCTTTCAGCCCGCGACTAAATTTCACATAGCCTTTCTTAATTGGCTTAGCCAATTTGATACCCTTGGAAGAAAGCGAAAAGCCTATGCATTTGTGAAGGAAAGGTTGGTTTTTGTCAGCCAACGAGAAATGTATCATTTGGTAAGTTTGATGATGCCAGCTCTAGAACGGATAATGAGGACACGCATAGCAGAAGCTTTGGGAATTAAATTCTATGAGACTTGGTTTAATTCTGAAGCAACTGAGCGTTTAAAGATATCAAGAAGAAAAACTCTATTTGTTGGATTGAGTGATGGTGCGAGAATCGATGTTTTTAGACGATACAATGAGGGAACTGTTTCAAATGAACAAGTCGTTCCCTATAGTGAAATTTCAGAAGATAAATGGAATGACCTTAAGTCTGAGCTACAAAAATGGCTAGAAAAGAAAGGTTATACTAATGAACCAGCGCAATTTGAAGCTGTCTGTTTAGTTGACGATTTTTCAGGGTCGGGGTCGTCGTTAATTCGACCTGATGATGAACAAAAGAATGTTTGGAAGGGTAAAATTCCACGCTTTTATAAAACAAATATGGAGCGAATTGGAAACCAGCTGAAAAAAAACTGTACGATATTCATTCATCATCACCTCGCCTCAAGTCAAGCACAACAGACAATCGACGAGAGTCTAAGAAAGTACAAGGAAGAGCAGTCTGAGTTCGAGTATATTTCCTCATTTTCTTATGTGTTGCCGGATCACATAGTAATTAGTGATGAGATAGATGACGATGAATTAAAAGATATGCTGGCAAACTGCTACGACCCCGGTATTGAAGATAATCATAAGAAGGCAGGAATTTGGTACGGTTATAAACAGTGCGGTTTGCCGCTAGTACTGGATCACAATACGCCAAATAACACGGTTGCAATTTTGTGGGCTCAATCTGGCATTGGAACTAAAAAAGGGCACGTGATGAAACCTTTGTTTGTCAGAAGAGAAAGGCATTCTAGTGATGGATAATCCTTTCATTAAACGTGCTACTGAATATGTTCCGGAAGCCAGCGCGCTACTTCCCTTAGTCAGCCCTACTCCTATACGCGAGTTTTTTCTAAGCGAGCAAGGAGCATTGCTAGAAAAATTAACAATTGTGGTTGGAACACCTGGTTGCGGTAAGACCACTATTGCTAGAATATTAGAATTTGATGCTTTGGATGAGATTTCACGGAATCCAAAGCAAATTAACGGCGAGTTAGCTGGTGTTTTAAGTGATTTAAAGCTTCTGTCAGACCTTGTACCAGTATTGTTGGCTTACCGGCTGCCAATGAGTTCCAATTTTCGGAGCATCTGGGAACTACCCTACTCGGAGCAACTCCGATCCAGTTTATTAAGAGGATTTGTACAGTCAAAAGCGGTACTTGGTTGGTTTCGGCAATTAGAAAAGGCTGAGATTCCAATTGAGGATATTGAAGTTCTATTTAGTGAAGATTCAGAGTCTGCGCACATTTCAATGGGAGCTCGTTCTCCAATTGAATTTAGGGAACACGCTCGTGAGGTAGAGCTTGCAATATTTCGCACCGTGACTTCTTTAATTGCGCCTGACGAAAATACCTTAGCATCTGATTTTATTAACGAAAAATACGATGTCTTCGAAAATATTGTAGGTTTTCGAGTTTCAAATAAAGAATCGTGGAACGGAAAAGGTAGTGTGACCCTTAAGCCGATGATCATCGTAGACGATGCTCATGAACTCCATCCTAGTCAGTATGTATCGTTAAGGGAATGGCTGAAGAAACGGAATATTCAGATATCCCGTTGGGTAATGTGTAGACCTGATGTAGTATCCCCTGAAGACTACAGAGATGTTTTAGCCTCAGATGCCGTAGTGGAATCTAAGTTTGGTACCTCATCTGGCCGCGACTATTTCCTAAAGTTAGTTCAGCTTTCGAGTAATCAGAAAAAAGAATTTAGGAAGATTGCTCGAGACATATGTAAGCGATATATCCCCAGGATTCCTGAGTTTTCACGGCGATCTATAGACGATCTGAGGCTGTTGCTGGATACAAAGGCTTCTGCACTACGTAAAACAGATATCGATAAGTTGCGAAAAATTGTTAATAAAATTCAAGGCGAAGCGCAATTTTCAGATTCGTTAGTGGAAGCTATAAAGAAACGGGTCCCCAGGGACCTTCCTGAGGATGAGAGCTTAGCAGCTTTAAAGATTTTGCTTAACCGAGAAAAGAATAAAACCCCTCAGCTCTCGCTGCTTGGTGAAGATGTTTTTAGGGAAGAGCCAATTACAGAAGATCGTAAAGCTCGGACAGCAGTTATTGATGGCGCAAGAATACAGCTCCTCCATGATTTTGGACGTCCGTATTATTTTGGTATGGAAAAGTTAGCTGATGCAAGCAACTCCAATATTGAACAATTTATAAATCTTTCTGGCGCATTAATAGATGAACTTTTGGCTCAGCTAATTAGAGGGAAGAAGCCACAGCTTTCGCCTTTAACCCAGCATAAAGCTTTGGTGAATAGGGCCAGAAAAATAATTAGCGAATGGGATTTTCCGTATCATGCAGCTGTGCGGAATCTGGTGCAATTTATCGCAAGTCGTTGTGTCGAGAGAACCATGGCACCTAACGCTCCGTTGGATGATGGCCCTAACGCAATAGGAATTCCACAGAGGGAGTTTAATGCAGTATTAGACAGGTCAGAAAGGTTAACGCGAATATTGCATTTTGCTTTTGCGTATAAAGCCATAATATTTATTCCCAACTACAAATGTAAAAAAGAAGAATGGTGTCTATTAGAACTTGGTGGTGTTCCATGTATTGCACATGGCCTAACGCTAGGTAGAGGTGGCTTCATTGAAGATACCTTATCTGGTCTTCAGTCCGCAGTGTCAGAATAGGATCCGCAATGCTAGAAATAATAAGCCATCAAAATCGAGAAGAGTGTCAGACTTTCTTTGAGTCGTATTTTTGCAATAAAAATAAGAATGTCCTATTTATCGGTACACTAGGATTTAATAGCGCATGTTTGCACTTCCCTAAGTTGATTTCATCCATAAACAAGTTTCTTCCTCCTAAATACATATTTTTGAATGAAATCAGACCAGAAGTCTCTCCTGTATTAAATCAAACTGCTTCTCGTAATAAGGCACGCCTGGAAGAATTGATAAATCACGGTGCACTTTCGTTTCCTGAGCTTCAGATCGTAGCTGATGATACAGCAAACGTGGCTGGCCGAAATGCTATCCGAATACTTGGGAACTTAATGAATGGGAGTAGCTATACGGATGTAATTGTTGATGCCACAACTATGTCGAGAGGTGTCTGCTTCCCAGTGGTGAAATATGTTTTTGAACAAAAGAAGAAAGTTTCTAGTATGGATGTTCATGTAGTTATTGCTGAAGATCAGGGCTTCCCCTTGAACGTTAGCTCTATGTCGAGTGATTCCGCGGAGTATATGCACGGATTCCAGAAAGATATGGAAACTGACGGAGCAACTCAGTCTATAAAGCTTTGGTTACCTCAGTTGTCTGAAGACAACCTTTCTTCTCTCAGAAAAATCCATTCAAAAATTCATGCGGAAGAAGTAGCACCAATTTTACCATTTCCCTCGAGCAATCCTCGTCGGGCAGATGATCTTCTAATCAAGTTTCATGAACCGATAGTTAAGGAATGGGACACGAATCTACTAGACTTTATTTATGCTCATGAATCGGATCCAACAGACGTTTTTGAATCTATAAAACGAATAGAAAAAGGGCGCACAGAGGCCTTGAAATCGTATCCAGAGCATCCAACGAGGATGATTTTGTCTCCCACCGGACGAAAAATCGGAAGTCTGGGGATGCTATTTGCGGCTATAGATCTTGATCTTCCAGTGATGTATACGGAAACAATGGGTTATCAATGTACGGCACAAGATGTGCCAGATATACCTATAAGCGAGCCAATAAAAATGTGGCACAATTGGCTGGTTGAAAAGCCTAATGCGTAATCCTTTGCCTCAGAGTAACTAATCATGCGCAGTAATAGAAGAGTAGTTGGAACAGGGTTAATTGCCCTCGACATCTTAATCGATCAGAGAGGGGAAGCTGTTTCTTCAGCCCTTGGTGGCTCTGCAGGCAATGTGTTATCCATTCTTGCTTCCCTGGGCTGGGGCGCAACACCTATTTCTGTCATTGGAAAAGACCATGCAGGAGAAAGGCTTCTTCAAGAGTTTCGTTTGGTTAACGCTAATACGTCTTACCTAAAGCAGTCTAAGCATTTTCGCACTCCAGTAGTATATCAGCACCAGTTGTCTGGAAATGACGGCCCCACTCATAGATTTAGCTTTACATGTCCTCAATGCGGAACAAAGCACAAGCCAAATTTCTGCATCGACGAACGTGTAATCGATGGTAAAGTTCGCTCTGCACCTGACGCGGATGTGTTTTTCCTGGATCGTCCTACCAGGCTAGGATATAAGCTTGCTGAAAGGTATTCTCAGAAAGGCGTTTTTATAGTATTTGAGCCGTCTGCAGTGGGAGATGATCCTGAGCTATTTGAACGTATCCTAAAATATACCAATGTGTTGAAGTATGCAGATGATCGTATACCGGATCTAGACGTTTTTGACCTAAGTAAAGTGGATATAGAAATTCAAACCAAAGGGGCTGATGGACTCAAATTTAGAGCGTCTTCCCTAACTAAAGATTGGGTTTCTATGGGGGCATATAAACTCCCGACTATCAAAGATACCTCAGGTGCGGGTGATTGGTGTACGGCAGGTTTTATACATTCCTTACTTCACAGAACGTCATTGCAGAAAGGCATAACTTATACCTGTATTGCCCATGCTTTGGCATATGGGCAGGTACTATCGACATTTAACTGTATGACAGTAGGGGCTAGAGGCCTTTTATCGGAGTACTCAACGAAGAACATCACTACAGCCGCTACCAGACTTACCAAATCGCGATTCTCGGAGATGTCTGAACTTCAAGATTATCTTTCAGGTGTAGTGTATCAAGAGGGCCTGTACGATTATCTCTATACTAAAAGGTCTCGAAAGTACAGGCCTTCTCCCGATTTATCGGTACTGCAGTCCTTCGAGTGTTGCGGATCGTGACACGTATGCCTTTCACCTTTCAAGCCCTGCGGACGCTTTTCTTACTTGTGGTCTCTTTGGCTCGTAGCTCCTCTCTTACTTCCATTAGTAATACTCCAAGCATATTTCGGCCTTTACCATTGACCTCGCCCCAAGTTCGATTGACGTCGTTGTCTACAGTGGCCGATTCAACCAATCTGGCGTCACCGGTTGATAGGAGGATATCTAGGAGGTCGATGTGCTGTGTGAATTTGGCCAGTAATATAGCTTTCATGCGATCAAATTTAATTTTTGACCAACCAGGGCGAACATCCCACCAGTACAACCCATGAGCAGCCATCGCTACTAAGGAAGGCGACGGTGCACTTAATACCCAATCCCTGACAGAGTCCTTACGAGGTTTTCCTGCTTGATATGCATGTTCAGAAGTTGGGTAAACCCTACCTTCAAACTCAATTTCCCGCTTGTATAGGTTGCTGAAAACACCGTACGGCTTCTCGTTCGCTCGGTAAAATCGTATCTCATTTACTGTTGCTTCTTCTGCTCGTTTTGCCATTACGTTTTTTCCTCGGTGGAGTTGTACTGACTAAGGTTTTAACTTCTTCTTGCTTCCAGTTACTCAGAATCGACGAAAGCTCGTCTTGAGGAAGCAAAGACATCAACCTCAAAAGAGCCAACATCCCTGGAGGCACTGTAGTCCCTCTCATCCATTCGCCAAATGATCGAGATCCAACACCTGCTATAGACGCCAGCTCATCGTATGTAAGCTGCTTTCCTGCGTGAACAGAAAGGTGAAGTTTGAGCTTCATTAACGTATTCTGAAGACTCTCTTCTTTCTGATGCATAAATTACTGTATAAAATGTATGTATAGTTCAATATTCTACATACTATATACACTATAATGTATATTCAGAGAACTTTTTTGTATTCTAAGTGCGTTCAGATTACGGTGCTGAATTGCAAAGAGGCGTTGTTGGAGAGGAGCTTGCAGGCCAATAACAGGAGTATTTGTCCTGGAACCACGGATTGACAGTGGCCAGCAGGAATGTCGATTAAATTACAGTCTCCTTCTTGAGTCCGTGTGAAGTACCCCGGCAGCGGTGGCAAGTACTTCACCAGATAGAGCTGACCGTCCCCAGCGAGATCGGTGAACTGCGGGCCCGAACCTAGCTCAGCCGGTGATGGCAACGTTGCGCAATCGAACTCGTTGTCGGTCGTCTTCCACAGATAGCCAGCCTAAGTGACCGCTTCGAGATAGGAGGCGATCGGTCCCTGCTCGTAGAGAAAGTCCGGGGAGCGAACCAAGCAGTTGAGATGTCGAGTCCTGTCCCGGCGGGGAATCGATAGAACATAAAGGTGTGAGAGAGTATTAAAGTTTGTATCCTTGGGCTAACGGATTAGCCTAGGGATACAAACTTATTTGTTTAACGACAACAACTTTATTCTCCAGCTTTAGGCTATGATTTAAACATCAGCATAAAGTTGTTAACTACATTATTTTCAGGTATGTCGCTAACACCAACCAAAAATCAACGGCTAGCGTTAGACTCAGTTAGATACTTTAGTTGTAAAACTACACTTTCTGGACCGCCATAAACGGCAGTATAGGGTCTTCTGGCTAATCTGTATTAGGCGCGATCTGTTTAAAAATATGACAAGACAAAAGATATTTTATTAACAGTCAATACTTATTCTTTACACATGATTAATGGCGTCATTGCCCACCGCTTTTGAAGAGAAGTCAAAAGGTGTAAATTCGTCTAGATTAACTAATTTCCTGGCTTGCCATAAGTTGTAATTATCTTGCATTTGCAGCCAGCTTTCAGGTGACCGGCCAAGCACTTTAGATAGTTTCAGAGCCATTGCAGGGGAAACATCAGACTTTCCATTTAGTAGACGACTGATGATGCTTGAGCTGACATGAAGATGTCTGGCTAATTCATTAGAACCAATATCAAATTCGTCTAGATACACCCTTTTAATAAATTCACCAGGGTGGATAGGATTATGTTGTTGAATAGCCATATTTTAACACCAATCGGTCGGTGTACCTTTGCGTTCTAGATCAGCACGAATATCACCATAGTGTGAGGCAGCTATGCACCTAAATTCCTAATGACAGATGTCCGTTGGGAATAGAATTCTTGTCCTAACTGACTTCCTATCCTCAGTCGGTATATGACCCCCTATCATATTTTTGGTTCTGTAAGTTCTCTCTGTCAACTGCTCAGTTTATAATAGATTTAACAGAGCTTAAAAATAGTCTGATGGCCAAACTCCTTGAGCATTTTTATGGATACCCCAAAAGCTTATTTTGTTATACGAAGTGATTTAGAACTTAATCCAGCCAAGCTTGCTGTGCAGATAGGTCATGGTACAGACATGATATGGCAACACCAAATTATTGATCAAGCTTCATTCAATGCATGGCTTGATTCCAAGCAGGGTGATAGACGAAAAATTGTGTTAGAAGTTAAATCACTCGAGAAATTGACCAGCTTAAAGGAAAAGTTAGTAAACAACGGCTTCTACTGCTATGACATTGTTGATTCAGGGTATAACTTTGTAGAAGCTAACACCCATACGGGCATAGTAATTTTCCCAACTGCTGCTAATACTAATACAATTAAACGACTGAGAGTTTATAAATAATAGACAGTCTAATTTTTTAAGAGTGTGTAATTCAGTTGAGTGTGAGTCTGTAATTTTAATTGTGTAACTGCTCTTTAAATACTCAGCTCATCAAGAAAACGTAACCGCCCAGAATAGTAGCGGCGACCCTTTTGTTTGTTTTCATTCCAGCCTGAATACAACATAAATACTTCATTCTCAGCACGAGTAAGTCCAACGTAAAATAAGCGACGACTCTCCTTAAGTTCTTCTCCTTGTACTGTAGTGCAGTGTCAATATGTTTAACTGGTCAGGAGTAACCATCACGCCCTCCCAGTCTCGCCATATCCAACCCTTTCGGCGTCCTAGGCATTTTAATATATTCTTGCTCTGAGATTGCCACTCTTGTCGTCAAAATCTATGATGCAACAACAGTCCAGCGTAAATATTTTCACAGGACCTGATTCTACCTGCACTCTTTATACTCTCCCTGATGCTGGAATATCCTTATCAAAAGGCCTAAGAATCTGAGCTGACTCTGTATTAGAAGGCAGGTCAGCACTAGGCAGTGTTGGCTTATCTACGCTAGAAACTTGAATGCCTTTTTGCCTAATATGAAATGCTATTCTCTGCCAGCGCTGCATCCAGAGCACTTCCTTTCGCTTGAAAGCTTCAATTTCAGTCTTCAACCGCTCAATTTCAACAACCAGCTCTTCATTTTCTTTAGTCGCCTGTTCTTTAGTTTTAACCAGTCCACCTGATAAAGCCCTCTTAGCATTATCATAACCTGCCTTAATTTCAGGTTTTGCCTGTAACGACTGTCGGCTAAAACCAAAGCGCTCCTCTAAAATAGCCCAGGTGAGTTTTGAGCCTAACTGCCCCATGGCCCATCGATCCAGATCTCTAACAATAATGGAAATGTCACTTTCAGCCATACGTCTGAACCGCTTAACCATGATCTACCTCTTTTAAAAATTCCTTCGCATTAAATTCTACCACGCCATTGTCAGCCAGTTGTGTTTTCAATGTTTTTAGCTTTTTTTCATTGTGCAACAACCAGTCACTGCTTTTTTTAGGCTTATTAGAAGACATTCGCTGCTCCGCAGCCTCTCTTGAAATTTCTGTTAGTGCATATTGGCGTTTCTGCTCATTCAGACGGCCCTTGTCGTCCTTGGCCCATACGTAATCCATACAGTCAGCTGAACACTGCAGATGGCGCTCACAAGGTATTTGAGAGAAGTTATGAATACAAATACCTGTACCAACATCATGAACTGCCTGAATGCGAGCTTGCAAAATGGCATCTTGCACATTGACTGGTAGGACTTTTATCTGATCAGCCAGTTGACCACCCACAAGCCCTTTTTTAATATCTTCCCTTAACATCAGAGCCCGTTTTTCTCTGGATGTATGCTGGTAAGCTTTTGTATCACGAGGATTTGTTCTTCCAAACCATTCTGTTTGTAGAAGGTCACTTAGCCCCCCTTCATCAAGTAACGTGTTTAGAGTGTGGCGAAAGTGGTGGCTTGTGAAATCGACTTCGATGCTGCTAGAAGCATACTCATCTGCAAGATCAGGAAAATAACGTAGGAACGTTCTGAACATAGCATGGGTGCACTGGGTGGCAGTCCATTTAGAGTAAGCACCGCTAGATAGTCCCTGAAACCTTATCAATAACAAGTCTTTGAGATAGTATTCCTTGCCTTGCTGATCAATATGTATTGGCTGCAAGCACGCCTCGAAAAAGTTCTTTTTACAATATGCTTCAACCCCTTCTTTAGTAGTAAAATAAATGGGGTTAGCAGGCTTTATTCCTTGGCAAGTAACTGCATCTTCATCAGCCCATGCAAAGCCATTTTTTCGAATCCATCCATGACTATGAATTACTTGCGGGTTTATTCCCAAGCCGATAAGGTCTGCTTTATAAAGCTTATGCTCTTTCCCAATGTGCTCCATAAAGGTTAAGTCTGGTCCTTTTACACGACACATTTCCACAGCAGTTCGCCTAGGTGCTGAAGTAATTAATTTAAGCTCATTGACAACACTTTCAACGATAGAAACCACTTCAGAGGGTAAATAAAGCTTTCGCTTCGGTGTAAACACATCACCTCGACTTGCCTTTCTTGGGAAATACTCCAAATAGCGTTTACCATTTAGATCAGAAGAAAGAATTTGGTCTGGAAGGAGCGATATTTCACTAAAACGTCGCCCCGTACAAGCAAGCAACGTTAGTATAAGAACATAAAAACGGTATTTATGATTTTGTGGTATATTTTGATATAGCTCTCCAACTACTTTAAATACTAACGGTTCAACTAGCTTATCAGACTTGTTTTTAGTCGTTTCAGGATCATCTAGTCGTTTATGACCAAGACCACCCGTGTTTTCTGGTCGCTTCATTTTTGAATATTTATATTGCAGCAATACTCGACATAAACCATTTGCATCGCAATGAGCTGCAAATTCCGCGATATGTTTATGCAGATTATATGCAGTACCGTCACTGTAGTGTTGAGTGACCAAACGACAAGCATTGTCTAACACTTCTGGAGTTAACTGGGATAATCTGAGGCCTAACTGATTTGCTGCATAGGCTACATATCCCACTGCGGTGGTAAAGTTACGTTGATTAGGTACAGCCTGATGCTTCCTGTGAAAACGAAGTACAAATAAACTCTTAGTAAGATCATCCCACTCTCCCTGTAAAGGCTCACTACCCAGCTTCTGTGAATACAAAAAGTTAATTGATACCGGCCCTGCATTTTTACCAGTTAACTTGGTTAGCCGACCCGAAACGATCCGCCATAGTGGGCTTTGCCAATCAATAAACTCAAAACCATCTGGCTTCATGAGCTTAGCTTTTTTGATCAAAGCATTAAGATTAGCCTGTCTGTCGCGTTCCATTTGATCAATAAATGGCACAACCTTAGCTTTCCTATTGGAGCGCCCATCAGCCATGAGCAATCTCCTTGGCACAAATATCAGCAACCTGGGCGACTGCAGCTATCACCTCATCAAGCTGGACTCCCAGCCTAGCACTTTCGTACTTTTTAATCCTTTCCTGTCTCCCCTCCAGCAAACACTCTAATACATGCTCATGATCAGCATAGCGATAAGGTTGAAACTTGGGGCAGAGATAACATGAGTAAGGTGGGTCTAAGTGGCAAACTTTCGTTTCACCACAAACACCAATATCAGATTGTTCTCTGGGGTTTGCCTCATCTACAAATATAAGATGCTTATCATCTCTGTCACCATTGATAGCCTCTAAATTATCATTAATAACTTTTCCTTTAAAAAAATTAATATATTTAGAAAATGTTTTGGCGGAAGCCTTATCAAGATGCTCAACTATGTTACCGGCCATTTCAAAATATACCTGAACATGCTGGGTATCTGTATGATCCAAAATTCTAGCTAACTCACGCTTGCTGATACCTTCCGCTACTAGACCTGTAGCCAGTGTATAACGCAATCTACGGGGAGTAACATGCATCAGCTCACCAGTTAATGGGGAAATTATGTTATGCCGCTTAACAAATGCCTGAAGCAATCCACTAATTTCTTTTGAGGCCATATTGAAAGCACTTTTCCATTGTTTGGTAGCAACTGCAGCGCTATTTTTAGCATTTTTTATAAATAATGGTTTTTCAATTTCCAATATTTTTTCACCAGTATTCACTGAAAGTGAGAAGGACTTAGATGCCTCAATTAGATTTAGTAAATGCACTGCAAATGCTGGCTCAAGGTATTCATCTAACATGTCATCTCTAGGGTCTAACTGGCGCTTTTTAATTCTGGGCATTTTCAACACATAACATGGTTCGGAGCTGGCCATTGCAATATTCGACAAATCTTTTTGCTTTAAATAAGTTAAGTTGGCGGGATTGCGACCAAAAGCTATAGAAAGAGCAACAGCTACTTTCTGCTGCAAATGGGAATACACCGAACTTTTATCTTCTTTTAATGCTTTAATTAGCAAAGGCTGCTCTAAAGATCGATGGAGAGGACCCCTTCCCGGATCTTCCTCCCTCACGGCTTCCCCCTTTGGATTTCCAGGAATAACCATCCCTTCAAGCTCTTGGGCATAAACCAAAGAAAAGCCTAATTCAGGGTAATTTTCTGCGCACCATAAGTACCATTGAATAGGCCGATATAGCGCCCAAAGTCTATGCTTAAGCCTTGCAACTGATATTATTGTTTCAAAAAGAGTAATTAGTTTTTCTTCAAACTCAGAAGGACTAGTCACCTCATCGAGCTTAAACTCTCTTTCTCTTGCTACAACCGCAGCAGAAATATCACTCCAATAAACACAGCCTGAATGAGATGAAACACGCTTAACTTGATCAATAATACATTTTTTAATAGACCACTTTAGATAGACACTTTTTACTCGTGAAAAATTAAGAGTACTATACCGATAAACCACAGGTAGTACCCACCTATCTCCACTTGTGTCAATTGCCACACCCTCTCTAGATACAATAGTGTCAGCTAATGGAGTCCACCCTTTCTGCTTAACTAGTTCTTTGACATTAGCTGCTGCACTCAAATCAGATCTCCCTTAACCAGCCCTTTCTGATATGAAACTAATGCTTTATTTGCAATTTCCTCTATTTCCTGAGCAATATATACTGATTGGGATTCAAGACTAGAGTCTCCCCTAAGTAATGCTAATGCCTGACTTCTCCTACCTTCATCAAGCCCTGCAACTCTCAATGCCCGTTCCATTCTCGCTGAAAAAGTATGCCGAAGTGCTTTAGGGGTAAGATGTGAAGGAAGATTTTTTGGATATTTAGCTCTCAGCCGATTAAACAGCTGAGTTAGAGTAGCATAAGATAGTGGCTGACCTTCATCGCTTAGAATAAGATAGTCAGTTTCCTGGCTTGAGTTTAATTCGAGGATATCCCTCCACTTCACAATATACTCATTCAAACACCGAACAAATTCTCTGCTGTTTATTGGCAAAACTCTCCCATTTCTTTTTATTTGTGGTCTTGGCTTCCTGGCATCACTTGGGTCTGGAGGCCTTCTTACAACCCTAAGTGAAGAAATTGAGCCAATTTGTACATCCTCAACCTTCAGGCTCAATAACTCTCCTGGTCTAAGGCCACAGTAAAGCATTATGCAAACCGATATATAGTTTCTATATTTAACAGCTGCAACACTTCCCATTGAGCTTGGACTAGAAGGATCTAAGCTGCCCAACAGGAACTCTTCCTCTTGCTCACTTAATGACTTCCTAAGGCCGGAAACAGACTTTGGCGCTTGAATAAACGCTCCTTCAAGCCACTGATTTAATTGTTTCTTTGCTTCACGAATATATTCATAATTAGTGTTATAGCTAGAAAATTATAAAGTGGCATATTGAAGATGCTGTATAAATAACTTGTCTATATCATCACAGCGATGCTGT
>NZ_JAPMOU010000041.1 GCF_028858535.1 Spartinivicinus poritis | reverse complement strand
TATACCTTCTCAATCAAATTGCCATACTGTTCAAATATACAGCAGCTAATGGCTTAGGTATAGTGATAATTAGGTAACTTTTTAAGAAAGAGTAGTTTAATTGTTTGACAGAAAATTCATTTTACTGACATGCTTTTTTAAAAAATAGATCACAAAAAATTAACTTATGGGACAGACATAGGTAATGTAATTAAAAATGCGGCTCCCTGGTCAGGGGTGAGTGTTTCTATTTGCCCACCCAATGGGCCAACTACTAAATTATGTACTATATGCAAGCCTAAACCACTACCACCTTTTCCTCGTCGTGTAGTATAAAATGGCTCATAAATATGAGGTATTATATCTAAACTAATCCCTTTACCATTATCTTTATATAGTAAAGTTATATGGGTTGCCCCTTTTCTATTGACCTCTAGTACAATCTTTCCATGCTGGTCAGGTTCAAAACCATGGATTAATGAATTCATTAGTAAATTTGTAATAATTTGAGCAAGTAGTCCAGGATAACTATCCAACTCAATAGCATCATCACACTGAACAGTTATGATAATATTAGTTTTTCTAAAGTTTGGTCTTAAGCTATCCAATATATCCTCAAGATAGGATTGCAACTTAAATAGCCTCCTTTCTGCGTTCGTTTGATCAACAGCAACTGTTTTAAAACTACGGATAAGCTGTGAAGCTCTATTTGCATTTTTTAATAGCAATTGAACTGACTCTTGTATTTTATTCAGCCCTTCATTAAATACCTCTTCTGTCAATTCTCCACTACTATAATCACCAATAATCTGATTTATTTCCCCATTAATATGGCTTGCAGTCGTAACAGCAATACCCAGAGGGGTATTAACTTCATGAGCAATCCCTGCAACTAATTGCCCTAATGCTGCTAGCTTTTCTGTCTGCACTAAATGGTTTTGCATACTTTGTAGTTTTTCTAATGTATTTTCTGCCTGTTGTTTCGCATTCAATACCTGTAATTCTTTCTCTTTGCGTTCTGAAATATCCTTCAAAATAAGTGTATAGTAATTGTTTTTAGTTAAGGCTGTTTTAGCAAGACTAACTTCCAATAACAGTTTTTTGCCATCAGCTCGCCTACCTTCAATTTCTTCATATTTTGTATTTATCTTGCGTTTTAGCAAAGTATTCATTTTTTCTGCAGAAACCAGCTGAGTAATTGGTTTATTAAGCATTTCTTCTAAACCATACCCAAACAGCCGCTTAGTTGCTTTATTAACAGATACTACTATTAAATCATTGGGTTTGAAAGCTATTATAGGGTCTGCCACAGACTGTAATATGACATTACTTTGAGTGACTGTTTGCTGTAGCTTATCCAATACTTGATTATATTTTTCTGCAATAACACCAATCTCTGAAAATGGATCAATATTAGCTCGTAGAGATAAATCTTCATGAATAGTCTGCTGGTGCAGAAAATCCATAAAATCATGTAGCTCTGTTGGAGCCCCATGTTCAGTAATATTCAACCCCATCCGCTCAGCCACAGGTGTTACTCTTAACGGCGTAAATCGATTAATAGCATGTAATGCCAGAAATGAAACACCAAATGCCCACAACCCACAAACAATTACTCCTATACATTGTATTGCAAACTGTTCCAATGCATCCCAATGTGCCAAAGCTGGTTGAAAAGGACTTATCAGCACTAAACCTAGTGTTCCCCAGCAACCAGCCCCCAAATGAACAGCAATAGCATCCACTGCATCATCAATTTTCATATATACCAATAAACGACTGACAGATATCATGACATACCCACCAATCCCTCCCATAAAGATAGCTCCCCAGCTCGATAACACATTGGCACCTGCAGTTACTGATACCAAACCTGCCAAACATCCATTTAACAACATAGTTGGGTGTATTTTTACATTTCTATTTTTTAATAAACTGGACAAAACAGCACAACCACCAGCTGTTCCACCTAATAGTGTATTTACTACAGCAATAACTGACTGCTCATTAAAAGTAAAATTACTCCCACCATTGAAGCCAAACCAGCCTAACCACAACAGTAATGTCCCCAATAAAGAAATAGCTAAATTATGAGAAGAAAACTGGTTAACTTCTCCATTTTTGTTAAAGCGTTGCTGTCTGGGCCCAATTACGATGACTGCAGCTAATGCGACCCACCCTCCTAAACTATGAACAACAGTTGAGCCAGCATAATCATAAAACCCTAGCGCCGCCAACCAACCTTGTTGTGAATTATCAGTATGCCATGCCCAATGACCAAACAGAGGATAAATCACTAATGAAATAATCATGGCAATAAAAATAAAACCACGGTATCTAAGGCGTTCAGCTACTGCTCCTGACATTAAAGTAACAGCTGTCGCACAGAACATTGCCTGAAAGAAAAATATAATTATTTCACTGGAGCTGCCATACTCATATAAAGCAAATGTATCAAGCCCCACCAATCCATAAAAACTATCTCCATACATCAAGCTGTAGCCTACCAGCCAAAAAGCAGCGACTGATATTACTAAGTCAGTTGCATTTTTCATGGCAACATTAATAGTATTTTTTGACCGAGTAATACCTGCTTCAAGTGAAGTAAATCCCAGCTGCATAGTAAAAACAAGCGCAGCACAAATAAGCATCCATATTTGATCAATAACTGTAAGCTGGGGCATTAGATATGCAATTTACTTAATTAAAGGATTCATAAACTTGTTTGGAGTCGACATCTGCAGCAACTTCCATAAATGCTCGTACGACTGTTGGATCAAAATGAGAGCCGCTCTCTTCACTCACTTCAACGAATGCTTTTTGAAATGGCCAAGGAGGTTTATAAGGTCGCTGAGCCCTTAAAGCATCAAATACATCAGCCACTGCAACAATTCTTGCTGGTAATGGAATTGCCCTACCTATTAATCCATCCGGGTAGCCGTTGCCATCCCAATGCTCATGATGATAATGAGCAATCTCTTTAGCCATACCTAATAGCCCAGCTTCTTGCACAAAATGACTAGCACCTTCTAGAGTTTGATACCCTACTACTGAGTGGGTTTTCATGATCTCAAACTCTTTAGTTGTCAACGACCGTCGTGCATTTAAAATAGAATCAGGAACTGCAATTTTACCTGTATCATGAAGGGTGGCAGCAAGTTCAACTAACTCAATAAAATGTTCATCTACATTTTCTATCCTCATTTCCATCAGCTTTTGTGCAATTGCTTTGCTCATCGCCGCTACTCGTTGCACATGAGAACCTAGCCGGTGGTCACGACTCTCACATAAAGTAGCCATAGCATAAACTATCGCTTTTTGATTCCAGTCCATAATAGCAAGCAATTTTTTGATTGCTATTATATCATCATACCCCCGAAGCCCTGTTATAGTAGATGTCAGTAGTCTTTCGGCGGTCAGTTCTGACTTATCCTTGTAGTCATTAATGCCATAATCTAATACAACATTTTTTTCTGGTGCTTGACCTGGTTGGCCAGTCCTTAATACAACACGTATGTCTTTGGTTTGATGCACCTTGCGTAACCACTCAACAAAATCAAGCCCTGCACTTTCTGTTTCCATTACAACATCAACAAAAGCTAAAGCAATATCTGTATGTTCTTCAACCTTTTCCTTTGCCTCTTCAGCTGTATATGCACTAATAAATGATAGACTGCGCTGTTTATACACTAAACCACTTAAAGCAATTTTAGTTGCAACATGTACATCTTCATCATCATCGACTAATAATATTTTCCAGGGTTGAAGCCTGCTTTTACCCTGAGCCTCTTCTACACTTTTTGCCTTAAACTTTAGTTTTGTTCCCTTTCCCATGCTACTACCTCAACTGCACTTCACTATTTATAGCCAAGCTTATCTGAAGGAAGGGTATTCAGTATTTTTAAATATAGATGGTCTTACTGTGGGGCAAAAAGTTTATAGCGGAGTATAAAAAAGAAACATGTCAGCTAAACAAAAGAATAATAGCATTAAGAAATTAAAACACTACTAATGTAGCAAATAGTTTTAGGGATAAGCACCCTTCTCTCAAATCCGATTCAATATAGCACGCAAAAATTAACAAATAGTAAAAGGCCAAGTTGAATAACCTGGCCTTTCGTTTCTATGAGAGCAACTGTGTACTAACAGGTTAATTTGCTAGTTTAGCTCTGATAGTCACATTTTTATAGCTATTTTTGGGTTTTACTAGAATGTGATAATAATGATTTTCCTTTGGTGCTTCTATTAAAATTTGCTCAGTCGTACCATTATTAGTCGATGAATAATGATGCTCAGAGTCGGTTGGCCATCCTTCATCATTAGCATAGATATCTACATCACCTTCACCACCAGATGTTATTAATTGCAGCTGCTTAGTACCTGCAGGCACATAAATATAATAATAAGCAGGTGTTGCCCCTGAAATTACTTTAGGTGTACAACCATCCAGCTCATCTTCTCGACCACTTGTACTTGCTTCACAATCCTTTGGTGGATTAGGTGTATTCGTCGTATCAGAGCCATTATTTAAACTTGCCCTTAAAGAAAGCCCTGAATAGGCCTGTGCTGCCTCAACCATTATATGGTAATAACCTGCACCTGGTGTTTGTAAAGCAACTTGTTCTGAATTACCTGATTGATTCGACATCTGGTCATACTCAGTAGCACTTGGCCAACCCTCTTTTTTCAGATAAAGATTGGCATTACCTTCACCACCAGACAACTTCACTGTTAGCTGTTTAGCACAGTCAGGCACATAAACAAAATAATATTCATTGTCATTACCTGACAACTCTTGTTTAGCCTGATCAAGTAATATTTCATCATTTCTATCAGTAGACGTATTTCCTTTACAGTTACCATCTGGATTTGGATCATCCGGTGTTGGGTTTGGATCAGGATCCGGCTTAGGATCTGGATCTGGTTTTGGATTAGGCTTCGGATCAGGATCCGGCTTTGGATTAGGCTTCGGGTCTGGATCCGGCTTTGGATCAGGGTCTGGTTTCGGATCTGGCTTACCATCTTTCACTTCATCCAACCAGCGATGGAACTCCTGATTATAATTATTTCGCATACTATTTAAGTATTCCTCATAGGCTTTATATTCGCCTTTGCGGAAATATGACGTCATTTTATATACATCATTACTGTGATTTTCATGCATAAACCGAACAGCTAAATAGCCCCATCGGTAAATCCGATCAACACCTTTGCTATAGTCATTGGAAAATATTTCACTTAAGTGGAATGCTTTGGTTTTTGCTAGACGAATTGCTTCAGGGTTAACATCTTTTTTAGCAATATACTCACCTAATCCTTCAATCCACCAAACTGTAGATGATAATGGATAATCATTAAAGCCTCCTTTCATATCAAAACGACCATCCAGATAATGCACAAATTCGTGGCGTAAATTCCAAACCTCACCACCTTGTTCATAGGCAATAAAGCGAGCTTGGTTGTTAGGTTTAGATGGATCGCCTTCTAAATACATGCCACCATTGTTCGTATCCATGTTAAATAATACACCTGCGTAAGTGGAATAATCGTCCTTTGAATTAAAGGCCACCACTTCTATAGTGTCGTTATTATCATTTGCAACCGGCGTATAATTCGTATTTAGCTTATTATGAAAATAAGTTGCTTGTTTTGCCAAGGTTTGACATATTCCCGCTAACTCTTTTGCTGACAATTGCTGGGCACGAATTGAAATAGCATCATTACATTGATGCTTTATCGATAAAACACGGCTCTTAACCCTATCTTTAAAACCACAAATATTATACTCTTCACAGTTCTTCTGATCAAAATAGTCAGCCATCTCTGCTGCACCCATCCATAGTGCAGCTCCTTTACCTGTTTCATTATACTGACTTAATATTCTCTTAATACCTTTCTTTGCCTGGCTTTTCAGTGTACCTTCATACTGCAAAAAACGCCCAAGCTCTCTCACTGAGTTAGCTAATACATACTGGCTATCTGTACCCAGCAAATCAGCCTGACTCTTAGTAAATTGATCCAATGATGTGACAATTTGTGGAAATTCTTTTACTTTAGCTTTAAAATCATCAAATTGGTGACCACGGAATAGTACTGTAAACACACTATTAATCGATACAACCATATCCCGATATTTAGTGTATTGATAATTAAATTTATCCAGCATACGCTGCAAAGTTTCTAAATATTTTGCATTTAACTCAGCACTATCCATTAATGTTATAACTTCACTTAATACTTTTCCATGTTCATTAGAAATATTATTGAAATTTCGATTATTAATAAATGCATCAATAGCTCTTGCTATTTGCTGTTTTAATCTGTTGGAGTATTTGCTTATATCGTCCTGATAACCCCACTGGGCATAATATCCTGCACGTAAAAATAATACTGTCTGCAATAGCTTATCTTTATTATTACCTTGATAGTTACGAGATAAGTTTTCAACTTCGCTAGCCACCGAAAGCATTTGATCTTCACTGAAGATTGCTTTACTTTGACTTAAACTGGCACTGAACAGCTGATTGATACAGCTACTTGTCACTGATTTTACTTTACTAACTAGTGCACCTCCCCTTAAGTTTTGAAACTCATTCGTCTTACAGTTAGCTAGTTCATACATTTCCATACTAGCTTTAATAGGGTTTTGCGTGCCTAAGATTGGTGGTCTTACACTAGCTGACAAATTTTTTTGATGAGTATTATGCTGATGATGGGTTTGAATATAATTACTCTTCACCGGTGAAGGTAATTCAGCAGCAACTGTACAGGATAAAAGTGGTAAAACCCCTATCAGGATTTTCTTTTTCATATCACCTCTCTTAACTGCAAATATTATTCAATAATCAAATCGCAGATAATTAACAATCTTTCCAGAATTATAAAAACTATATATAGTTTATTTCCCTGTACATTTTTCACTCATTATATTTCTGGACATACCGTCGGATACCTAATGATCATTCGGCGGGATAGATAGTTTACTTTTATCTTTAATTGATCAAGCCATCCAATGTCATCTTTTTAAAATTTGGGACTAATTCTATTCTATAGTTGAATACACAGTGCAAGAGGTTATTAATTAATTCTCAAATAAAAAGGAAAAAAACAAACTTTGTAAATACAAATATCGAATTTAGTCATTACTAATATAGCAAATCAAAAAAATCACTCCTTTATATTAATATCAAGAAATCAATTAAGCTACATCACAAAATTCAAGAGCAATAACTCTGTAACAACAACGTCAGGAGTTGCTATGCTCTTTTAGGATTCACAGGCTAACAAGCTTCCCCATAGAGTTTCCTGTTGAAAGCATCCTTAGCAGGTCAAATACTACATCCAAAAGTATCAAATAGTGATACTTATCTAATAAAGCTGTTGCTAGAAAAACCCTTATGCAAAAATCCTTAGCAAGCAAACGCATCTTAACTAATACTTGGATTAAGAGGATCTAAACTGTGTTAGCAATGAACGAAGAAACTCACATTCATTATCAAGACAACTCAATTGATGAGCTTATTAATATCGTTAATAATAATATTAAAGAGGGTGATTTATTATTTATTTCAATAAGAAGTCCATTGTATAAACAAGTCGCCAAAACAACTAATACTTGGGTTTCTCATGTAGGTATTGCTCTATTTGAAAACGGACAATGGGTTGTTGCTGAAAGCGCCGTACCCTTCTCAAGAAAAACTCCTTTAAGCAAATATATTAAGAGAACTGTTGGTACACAACTATCCATACGCCGTCTTAATCAACCATTAAGTGAGGAGCAGCTTAGTGGTATAAAATCAAGCATTGATAAGCGTTTAGGTATTCTTTACCACCTAGGGTTTAAATATGACTCTAAACTACAGTTTTGCTCCAAATTTGTCCATGATGTATTTTCTGAATCACTCTCTATCCAATTAGGTAAAATTGAAACATTTAATGAGCTACTCAGGAGCAACCCCTCTACTAATTTAACATTTTGGCGCCTATGGTATTTTGGTCGAATTCCATGGCAACGTGAAACAGTCACTCCCTATAGTCAATTAATAGACGAACAAATGTATACTGTCTTATTCTCTGAATAAAATTAAGATATATCCCTATAGTTCACTTTATATCTAACAATCAGCTAGTCTTAACACTCTTTACCTATTAGTAGGTTATAGTACACCTTGTTCAAGCTCACTGAGCGCCAAAATAAATATATCACGATAGCCACCTTGAGGAGCAACTGTTAAAAAATCTGTTGTATTGTGATAAAGCAATTGATCATTAAACATCAGTAACTGGTTAACTGCCAAGGTTTGCTGCCAAATAGGAGCTTCATCTTTACTTTTAAACAATTGAGTCTCCTCACCTGAGACCCCTTGCTTGTTGACAACGGCTATACCTACATATAACCGTTCATCTCGATGAATACCTTCAGGTACAGGCTTACCTGGCAATGAAGACGATACATTGATTCGGATTTGGTGCACCCATAGAACTTTACCTACTGGTGATTCAGGTAAATTACTAATAAATAGTTTAACTAGAGCAATAAAACTACTATGGAAGACCAACTCCGGTTTTAATGGTTTAAATCGCCTGGATAAATCACCAAAAACCCGATTATTCTCTCTAGTTTGGTATACTGCAGTTGGTTGCAATAGATAAAGCTTATTATTTTCGCACTTAAAGCGACTAAGACAGCGCTGTCGATACCCACCAGCCAAATAGGGATCTCGCGGCATCTCATGCCAGTAAGGATATAATGCTTTTAACTTTTTACTAGTAATAGTCATTAACTTGTGAGTATTACAGCTATAGTCAACTCTTGCTTCTATATCAGCAACTCTCTCTAAATCAATCACATCAAACCTATTGAAGCGCTCTCCCATTACACTAATCACTCCATTGATCATCTTAGTCTACATATTTTACTAAACTGCCAACATTTTCAATATAACCCAATCAAATCAATGACTTCAACATGTCTCAGGCCATTATCATTCATACCAAATTAACTTAAAAACACAAAATGACTACTAGGCAAGGTTATCAAATTCTTACACTCTGTTAATGACTTCATATGATGTAAGGATACGAATAACACGAGTGTCTTATGAAAAGATCATATATTGGTTATTGGACGAACAGTTGACTTTAATCAATAATTTAAACTTACCAATACAAGACAAATAAAAAAGGAGACTTTATATAAACAACATATATACATTAAATACTAAAAAACAAACTTATTATAATCAAAATAATTTGAGACTAGTATTTTAATTAAAATGCACTTCTAGCTCACCAGTCAACTGGTAACGCTTGTTTACTTAGAAATTCAAAAATATTCTTCGTAAACAAACCTGCCAAGATGAGCACTCTTTTTATTAAAATCCTAGACCACTTAATTATAATTTATATCTACGCAGTCTTTTACATGTAGAATTGCCTGCTTTTAAATTATTTTCAAAAATTAATTTAGCACTTAGATTAATTTAATCCAGGGACGAACAACTATGAACAAAAAATTATTTCTAAGTTTTTTTATTTTTTCATCTATGCATAGCTATGCTGTAACATCACCAACAATTACAGCATTAACCAATCACCAGCCATCAAAGCAGTTAACTGCAAACCTTCGACCTCCTCACAAACTCAATTTACTCTCTGAGCATTCACTCTTCAATAATCTTCCCTTACAACTTACTGCCTGCAGAATTAGTGATTTTGAAAACCTTCAGGACAGTGTTTTGACTAATAAAGTAAAGTCTGTTAATACTAGCTGTATAAACCAGCTTTTTTCTACCAACTTACAGCAAACAAAAGCTATTTTCACTGAGCCTCAAATGCTTGCCGTAGCTAGTGAAATGGTTAGACTCGCCAAAGATTATAGCGGAGATAATCAAAATAAAATCCTAGAAATTATTTTATTTTTGAGGGCTGGCTATTACGCTAACTGGAACTACCAGGATCAACTTGACCCTTATTCAGAAAACTTAAAAAAACAAGTTGCTTATGCTCTGGATGCGTTTATAGCTAATCCTCATTTTAAAGATGTTAATGCTAAACATGGTGATGTTTTAAATGAAGCTATCATTTTAATCGACAGCTCAGAACTTAATGCCAAATACCTTGATACTTTAGCAGTTATGCTTTATCGCTTTAACGATAGCTACCTAAAACACTGGGGAATGCGTGCTGCAGTTAATAGCATTTTCACTATTTTATTTCGAGGGCATCAGTTTAATGACTTTCAGCAAAAGGTTAAAGATAATCCTCGCATGGCTAACACCCTAAGCGACTTTATTAAAACTAATGAAAAGCTTCTAGGTACAGATAATGAGTTTCTACTTGTTAATGCTACAAGGGAAATGGCAAGGTTTTTACAATATAATACAAAATCAAAAAACCAAGTACAAAGCAATGTAAAACGTATTTTTGACGACTATAGCATGCTCGGTTCTGGTGCAGCTTTATGGATTGGCGCTGCTGAAATGGTTAATTATTATGACCCAGCTAATTGCAGCTACTATGGTGTTTGCAACTTCAAAGATAAGTTAGCTGCAGCTGTTTTGCCAATTCGACATCAATGTGACAAGAGCATTGTCATCCGTGCACAAAACATTTCTAACCAAGACCTAACGATTACTTGTAATAAGCTAGCGCAACACAAAGTTACATTTCACAATAAGCTCAATACAAACTATAACCCAGTTGCTGATGACTATAATGAAACCCTGGAGGTTATAACATTTAATACTCGTAAGGATTATCAAACCTATGCTGGAGCTTTATTTGATATCAGTACAGATAATGGTGGCATGTATTTAGAAGGCGACCCTGCCGATCCTAACAATCAAGCACGCTTTATTGCTTATGAACGATCCACACCAGATAAAACCATTATCTGGAATTTAGAGCATGAGTACACTCACTACTTAGATGGTCGCTTTAATATGTGGGGTGGTTTTAATGATTTACCTTTGTACTCAACGGTATGGTGGGTAGAAGGGCTGGGAGAATACATGGCGTATGGTGATGACTACCAAGCTGCATTAGATTTAGCAAAAACTAAAGCCTTTCAGTTAAGTGACCTGTTTTACAACAACTACAATAGTGGTGTTAACCGGATTTACCGCTGGGGCTACTTAGCTGTTCGCTATATGTTTGAAAATCAACAAAATACACTACAACAAATGCTGGTTTATTTTAGGAAAGGAGACTACAGCAATTATAATGCTTATCTAAGTCAAATCAGGTATAGCTTTGACACAGATTTCCATAACTGGCTTGATAAAATAACAGATACTGATGGAGATAATGGTAACTGCAAAGGCAACACATCAACTGATAGGAATGATGAGTTAATTACCTCAAAGCCAAAGATGCTAACAAGCAGCTATAGCCAGATGTTTTTTATCCATGTGCCAGACTGCGCTACTAAATTTTCTCTTAAGTTATCAGGGGGAACAGGTGACGCAGACTTATACCTTAACCAAACAGGCTGGCCTGACACAAACAATTATGATTATGCATCAAAACAGACTGGCAATGAGGAAGAGATTTTAATCAACAGTCCTAGCTCTGGTTACTTTCATATCATGGTAAACCCGAAGGAATCTTATCAGCAGGTCAAATTGTCAGCTCATTTTAGCAGCAAGGAAAGTCATTAAAGTAACACTTAAAAAGGAGGACAGCATTCCTCCTTTTTAAATTATTTTGAGGGCACAGCTTTATGAGAGGAGGGAAACACAATCTATTTTGTTTCAGGCTTAAAAGCGCCACTCAAACTCAATTGCTACTTCATCAAGGTCATAATCTGACTTTAACTGTACCGAACCAAAACCTTTTATGCAGGTAACAGCTCGAAGTTGCTTTCTTAGCTTTACTTCTCCACATTGACCAAAGTTAAATTCAGTATTTTCTTTAACATATTTGACAGTATCTTCTACTGGCTCCAGCATATCCAGACTATCCAGCCCTTTCGCCAATGCCCCTGTTAGTAACTGCCTGGATACTTTTGAAGGATTATCCAGAGTCTGGTATAAGGCTTTAGCAACACCTTGCTCTGATATTTTATCTGACTTAAAAAACCGAATATGACTATATGGCCTGGTTTCATAACCTCTTGATGAGCTTGTTGACTCAGCAGAAACGGCTGATGAAACCAATAAGCTACCAACAAATAGCTTCACAGATAAAAGTTTAGGCTTGAAGTTATTAGATGCCATGTCCATAGCACTTATTATCTATTATCACTTTCACACCAGAGTTATGCTTTCCATAGCTCACTCTAACGCTGATTAAAATAAGGTTTATACATCTTGAATTAAACCTGCTGCAAGGGTAACCCCTGTTATCAACAAAGAGTTTAGCTCAAGATTTCAATAACGCACCGCCAAATTTATACCTTAAAAAAATGACATTATAAAAACAAAAAAGCCAGGCATTTGCCTGGCTTTTTTTCGATTAAACAACCCTACAAAAGAAGCTTAATCTTCAGCATCCTCTTCTAGCTCTGGCTGAGGGCGATCTACCAACTCAACATAAGCCATAGGCGCTTGGTCTCCCTGACGGTAACCACACTTTAAAATGCGGATATAACCACCTGGGCGCTCAGAAAAACGAGGTCCAAGCTCACTGAATAACTTACCAACAGTCGCTTTATTTCTTAGACGATCAAACGCCAAACGACGATTAGCAACACTATCTTCTTTTGCCAAAGTAATTAAAGGCTCAGCTACACGGCGAAGCTCTTTAGCTTTTGGCAAAGTTGTTTTAATTAACTCATGCTCTACAAGCGAACACGTCATGTTACGAAACATGGCGTGACGGTGAGAGCTGGTACGATTTAATTTTCTACCACTCTTACGATGACGCATTGCGAAAATCCTTAACCAAACTTGATGCTTGGTTACTCGTAATCTTTAAGCTGATACTTTATCGTCGTTTTTTAAACTGGCAGGAGGCCAATTATCTAAACGCATACCCAACGATAAGCCTCTTGAGGCAAGGACATCTTTAATTTCAGTTAAAGATTTTTTACCTAAGTTTGGCGTTTTTAACAACTCAACTTCAGTACGTTGGATTAAGTCACCAATGTAGTAGATATTTTCTGCTTTTAAGCAGTTAGCACTACGAACAGTGAGTTCCAAATCATCAACAGGACGCAATAGAATTGGATCAATTTCATCCTCTTCTTCTTCTGGCTCAGGTTCTTTGTCACCTTCAAGGTCAACAAAAACTGCCAGCTGTTGCTGAAGAATGGTTGCAGCTCGACGAATTGCTTCTTCTGGATCTAATGTTCCATCAGTTTCTAAGTCGAGCACTAACTTATCAAGGTCTGTGCGCTGCTCTACCCGAGCACTTTCAACTACATAAGACACACGGTAAACCGGGCTATATGTAGCATCTAGCTGAAGACGACCGATTGAGCGACTTTCATCTTCATCGCCCATACGCATATCAACAGGCTCATAACCACGACCACGAGCAACTTTGAGCTTCATATTAAGCTCACCTGCATCACTCAGGTGGGCAATGACATGGTCTGGGTTAACGATTTCAACATCGTGATCAAGCTGGATATCACCGGCAGTGACAGCTCCAGCACCCTTTTTCGATAAAGAGAGAATCACTTCATCGCGACCATGCATTTTTACAGCTAGGCCTTTTAGGTTCAGCAGGATCTCAATCACATCCTCCTGGACACCTTCGATCGCACTGTACTCGTGTAATACACCCTCGATTTCCGCTTCAACCACTGCACAACCGGGCATTGAAGAAAGCAAGATTCGACGAAGCGCATTACCCAAAGTATGTCCAAAGCCACGCTCTAATGGCTCCAGAGTTACTTTTGCGCGGGTAGCGCTGATTTCTTGTACGTCAATATGACGTGGTGTGAGAAATTCAGTTACTGAACTCTGCATGGATGTAATACCCTACTTAACCCTGATGCCTATCCTTTACTTGGAGTACAGCTCAACAATCAAGTTTTCGTTGATGTCTGCTGATAATTCACTCCGTTCAGGCTGAGCTTTGAACACACCTTCTTTTTTCTTAGTGTCCACCTCAACCCACTCAACCAAACCACGCTGAGCTGCTAATTCAAGTGCGGCATTAATACGCAACTGGTTTTTCGCTTTTTCACGAATAGCAATAACGTCACCTGGTTTTATTTGGTAAGAAGGAATATTTACTGCCTTACCATTAACCAGAATAGCTTTATGACTAACCAGCTGTCTCGCTTCAGCACGGGTGGAGCTAAAGCCCATCCGATATACGACATTATCTAAGCGAGACTCAAGCATCTGCAGCAGGTTTACGCCTGTGGCGCCTTTACGGCGGTCAGCTTCTTTATAGTAGTTGCGGAATTGTTTTTCCAGCAAACCGTACATTCTGCGTACTTTTTGCTTTTCCCGTAACTGTAAACCATAGTCTGAAAGACGACCGCGACGCTGACCATGTTGACCAGGAGCTGATTCAGCTCTGCACTTCGAGTCGTGAGGACGTACGCCACTTTTCAGAAATAAGTCGGTACCTTCACGACGAGACAGTTTACACTTAGGACCTAAATATCTAGCCATTTACTGTCTCCCCATTAAACACGACGTTTCTTAGGTGGACGACAACCGTTGTGTGGAATCGGTGTCACGTCTACGATGTTAGTAATCTTATAGCCACATGCATTTAATGCACGAACGGCAGACTCACGTCCTGGTCCTGGGCCTTTGACACACACATCTAAATTCTTCAGACCGTATTCAGCAGCGGCATTGCCTGCTCTTTCTGCTGCCACCTGAGCAGCGAAAGGCGTGCTTTTACGAGAACCACGGAAGCCGGAGCCACCCGCAGTTGCCCAAGCTAATGCATTGCCTTGACGATCGGTAATTGTCACGATTGTATTGTTAAAAGACGCATGGATGTGAGCAATGCCATCCACCACGGTCTTTTTCACTTTTTTACGTGAACGAGTACCTGGCTTTGCCATATTAGAACTTTCCTGTAATTGCGACTGCTACAGATTAAAAATTCTGTTTGCAGCGATTATTTACGAATTGGCTTGCGTGGACCTTTACGGGTACGAGCGTTAGTTTTAGAACGCTGTCCACGTACAGGTAAACTACGACGGTGGCGTAAACCACGGTAGCAACCCAAATCCATCAAACGCTTAATATTCATGCTAACTTCGCGGCGTAAGTCACCTTCTGTAGTATACTTGGCAACTTCATTACGCAGCTGATCAACCTGTTCTTCAGTAAGATCTTTTACTTTTGCCTCTGGGTTAATGCCAGTTGCTGCACAGATCTTCTGAGCGGTTGGTTTTCCTACACCAAAAATATAGGTGAGGGAGATAACAGCATGTTTGTTATCTGGAATATTGACGCCAGCTATACGGGCCATTCAATTAACTCCATCCTCGAACGAGCACTTAATATGCTCAACCTTAAATTACACCATTAGCGAAAGGCGCAATAGCATACTGACTACTGATCAATAAATCAACCGCCTGACTAGCCAGGCGGTAGTTATCAGTAAAACTGTATCCTTAGCCTTGACGCTGTTTATGGCGTGGTTCGGCACTGCAAATCACTCGCACAGAGCCATTTCGGCGAATGACTTTACAGTTACGACAGATTTTCTTTACAGAAGCTCTTACTTTCATAACTGTCTCCAAATCAATCGTCAGGGTAAATGTTTGTGAATAATTAATTCGCTAATTAGCGAATTAAGCCTCCACTACCATAGCCCTTAAGATTAGATTTTTTCATCAATGACTCATATTGGTGTGACATTAAATGTGACTGTACTTGTGACATGAAATCCATCACCACCACAACTACGATCAAGAGTGAAGTACCACCTAAATAGAAGGGAATATTCCACGCAACATTTAAAAATTGAGGCAGTAAACATACCGCCGCCATGTAAATCGCACCAACCATAGTCAAACGTGTGAGCACGCCATCAATATACTTGGCTGAATGTTCTCCAGGACGAATACCTGGAATATAGGCACCTGACTTTTTCAAATTATCCGCTACTTCTTTCGGGTTGAAAACAAGAGCCGTATAGAAGAAGCAGAAGAAGATGATACCCGCTGCAAATAAAATTAAATTCAGTGGTTGACCAGGGCCTATAGCTTGCGCTAAATCATTCAGCAAGCTCGTCACCCAGCTTTCTTCACCTTGCTGGCCTGGCGTACCAAACCATTGAGCAATCGACGCTGGAAAAAGCAAGATACTGCTAGCAAAGATAGCAGGTATTACACCCGCCATGTTTACTTTCAAGGGTAAATGACTTGATTGCGCAGCAAATACTTTTCTACCCTGCTGGCGTTTTGCATAATTCACCGTAATTCTACGCTGACCACGCTCAATAAACACCACAAATGCGATAACGGAAATTGCAATGATTGCAACTGCTAAAATTTTCAGCACAGCTCTTGCGTCTCGCTCACTAGAAGACTCAAAAAGCTGCCCTATTGCACTTGGTAATCCAGCTACTATCCCCGCAAATATTAAGATAGAAATACCATTACCAATTCCTCGCTCAGTCACCTGTTCTCCTAACCACATTAAGAAAACAGCACCAGTAACGAAGGTAGTAATAGCAACAAAATAAAAGCTGGGACCAGTGTCGTAGGCGATACCCTGATTAGCTAAGCTAACGGTAATACCAAAGCCTTGTACTAAAGCCAATAATACAGTGCCATAGCGCGTATACTGACTTATTTTACGTCGACCGGCTTCGCCTTCTTTTTTCAATTGCTCAAGTTGAGGACTAACAACAGTCATCAACTGCATTATGATGGAAGCTGAAATATACGGCATGATGCCTAGAGCTAATACAGACATTCGCTCTAGAGCACCACCCGAAAACATATTAAAAAGGCCAAGGATGGTTCCCTGATTTTGGTCGAATAAATTCGCCAGCGCGTCAGGATTAATTCCTGGAACAGGAATATGTGCACCGATGCGATAAACGATAATCGCCAAAAACACAAAGCGAAGCCGAGACCAAAGCTCGGTCAGCCCACTTTGATTACCTACGGGTAATGATCCTTTCTTAGCCATTTAGTCCTCGACTTTACCACCAGCAGCTTCAATTGCAGCACGAGCGCCTTTAGTAGCAGTAATACCTTTTAAGGTAACAGCCTTAGATAGCTCGCCTGAAAGAATGACTTTAGCACGTTGAATGCTGGCATTGATAATATTCGCCTCACGAAGTGCTTGTAAATCAATAATTTCACTATTGACCTTAGCCAACTCACTTAAGCGAATTTCTGCAGTAACCCGAGCCAGACGAGAGGTAAAGCCATACTTAGGTAGACGACGCTGTAATGGCTGTTGACCGCCTTCAAATCCTGGCTTAACAGAACCACCTGAGCGAGACTTCTGACCTTTGTGACCGCGACCACCGGTTTTACCCAAGCCGCTACCAATCCCGCGTCCAACACGTTTACCCGCTGGACGGCTACCCGGAGCAGAACCAAGAGAATTCAAACGCATGGTTATTCTCCTTCCACTTTAACCAGATAGGATACTTTATTAATCATGCCGCGTACTGAAGGGGTATCTTCCACTTCAACAGTATGGCCGATGCGCTTTAAGCCTAAGCCTGATACACAGGCTTTATGGCTGGCAAGACGGCCGCTACTGCTACGGACAAGCGTTACTTTGATTCGTTTCGCTGCTGCCATTGTCTTATCCCAGAATATCTTCTACCGACTTGCCACGCTTAGTCGCTACGTCTTCAGGTGAACGCATTTCTTTCAGGCCTTTAAAAGTAGCCTGAACAACGTTTACAGGATTAGTAGAGCCATAGCACTTAGCCAATACGTTTTGTACGCCAGTTACTTCCAAAACTGCACGCATTGCACCACCGGCAATTACACCAGTACCTTCAGAGGCTGGCTGCATGAATACTTTGGAAGCACCATGACGTGCTTTAACTGGATATTGGAGAGTCGTTCCATTCAGGTCGACTTGAATCATGTTACGACGAGCAGCTTCCATTGCTTTTTGAATAGCAATTGGCACTTCACGCGCTTTACCACGACCAAAGCCTACTTTGCCTTTACCGTCACCAACCACTGTTAATGCAGTAAAACCAAAAATACGACCACCTTTAACAACTTTTGCAACACGGTTAACTTGAACTAACTTCTCAATGTAACCTTCGTCGCTCTTACGTTCATTATTTGCCATAGTTCAGTACCTTTAGAACTCTAAGCCACCTTCGCGTGCAGCATCAGCTAATGCTTTCACACGACCATGGAATTGAAAGCCAGAGCGATCAAACGCTACATCTGTAACGCCAGCTGCTTTGGCACGCTCAGCAATCAGCGCACCTACTTTTTTAGCCGCTTCAACGTTGCCTGTCTTCTCATCGCGCAATTGTTTATCCAGCGTTGAGGCACTAGCCAACACTTGGCTGCCATCTGCTGCAATAACCTGAGCATAAATGTGACGAGGTGTACGGTGTACACACAAACGGGTTTTACCGAGCTCGCGAATTTTTGAGCGAGTGCTGCGGGCACGGCGTAACCGAGAATCTCTTTTAATAGACATATCAGTGCCCTACCTTACTTTTTCTTAGCTTCTTTACGGCGAACATGTTCATCCGCGTAACGAATTCCCTTGCCTTTATAAGGCTCAGGTGGACGGAAGTCGCGAATTTCTGCTGCTACCTGACCAACTAACTGCTTATCGATACCTCTGATAACAATTTCAGTTTGGCTTGGAGTTTCTGCAGAAATACCTTCTGGTAATTCGTAATCAACTGGATGAGAGAAGCCTAAGGTAAGGTTGATAGATTTACCTTTAGCTTGTGCCCGGTAACCAACACCAATCAACTGCAGCTTTTTCTCAAAACCACTATTTACACCAGTTACCATGTTACTAACTAAAGCACGAGTGGTACCAGCCATAGCACGAGAGTGTTTAGCACCGTTTTTAGCAACAAATGTTAGCACACTCTCTTCTTGAGCCACTTCAACACATGAAGCTAAGCCCATAGAAAGACTGCCTTTACTACCTTTAATAGTGATTTGTCCACCAGCAAGGCTAACTTCTACACCGCTAGGAAGTTCAACAGGGCTTTTTGCAATACGAGACATATCAAACCCTCCTAGAATACCGTGCAGAGAATTTCACCACCAACGCCAGCAGCACGAGCTGCACGGTCGGTCATGACGCCTTTATTAGTAGATACGATAGCAATCCCTAAACCACCATTCACTTTTGGCAGTTCTTCTTTACCTGCATAAGCACGTAATCCTGGGCGGCTAACACGCTTCAATTCTTCGATAACAGGCTTGCCTTGAAAGTACTTTAGCTCGATGCTCAGTACAGGCTTGGCATCGCCTTCTACCTGATAGTTTTCAATATAACCTTCTTCTTTCAGTACACTGGCAACAGCCACTTTTACCTTAGAGGAAGGCATGCTGACAGAAGTTTTTTCTGCCATTTGGGCATTACGGATGCGAGTTAGCATATCAGCTAACGGGTCCTGCATACTCATTTCTAAATTCTCCTCAGAATTTTAGCTACCAGCTCGCTTTCACTAAGCCAGGAATATCTCCACGCATCGCTGCTTCACGTAATTTAATCCGGCTTAAGCCAAACTTACGATAGTAGCCATGAGGACGCCCTGTTACACGACAACGGTTGTGTAGTCGGCTTGGGCTAGCATCACGAGGAAGCTTTTGAAAAGCCACTTGGGCTTCCCATTTTTCTTCTTCTGATGCATTAATATCAGCTAAAATTGCTTTAAGCTTAGCGCGCTTTTCAGCGAACTTTTGGACTGTCTTCTGGCGCTTTAATTCGCGCTGTTTCATTCCGATCTTTGCCATAACCCTACCCTAACTCTTAAAAGGGAAATTGAACGCTTTTAATAAAGCGCGCCCTTCTTCGTCAGTTTTAGCAGTGGTGGTAAGCGTAATATCCAACCCACGAAGTACATCGATTTTGTCGTAATCGATTTCTGGGAAGATAATTTGCTCTTTCACACCCATGCTGTAATTACCACGACCATCAAAAGACTTTGGGTTTAACCCACGGAAGTCGCGAACACGGGGTAGTGCCATTGATACCAAGCGATCCAAGAACTCATACATCCGATCACGGCGCAGAGTTACTTTTACACCGATTGGCCAACCTTGACGAATCTTAAAGCCGGCAACTGACTTACGAGCACGGGTTACGATTGGCTTTTGACCTGCGATTTTTTCCAGGTCAGCCAACGCATTTTGGATTACTTTTTTATCACCAACTGCTTCACCAACACCCATATTTAAGGTGATTTTGGTAATGCTTGGCACTTCATTAATATTGCTGTACCCAAGCTCTTCTTTAAGCTTGGGAGCAATTTCACTGCGATACTTTTCTAACAAATTTGTCATCGTCGTTACCTGCTAGCCCTATGCATCAACTGGCTTACCGGTAGACTTGAAGATACGCTTTTTCTCTTTACCAGCGCCTTCAAAGCCAACGCGATCAGCTTTTTTAGTTTCAGCATTGTAAATTGCAACGTTAGAAGCCTGAATAGGTGCTTCTTTTTCTACAATACCACCAGGCTTACCCAGCATTGGATTAGGCTTCACATGGCGTTTAACCATATTAATGCCAGATATAACAAAACGGCCATCTTGTTGTACTTTTACAACTTTGCCCGTTTTACCTTTATCTTTGCCGGTAATAACGATGACTTCGTCACCACGTTTAATTTTTTGCATTCTCCAGCCCTCTCTCTATAGCACTTCAGGTGCCAAAGAAATAATTTTCATAAACTGCTCTGAACGCAGCTCACGAGTAACAGGGCCGAAAATACGGGTGCCGATTGGCTGATTCTGAGTGTTTAACAGCACTGCAGCATTGCCATCAAAACGAATAACTGATCCGTCCTGACGACGAACACCTTTTCTCGTACGAACAACAACCGCATTCATGACTTGGCCTTTTTTGACCTTGCCACGTGGAATAGCTTCTTTAACTGTTACTTTGATAATATCGCCAACACTAGCGTAGCGACGGTGTGAGCCGCCTAATACCTTTATACACATCACTCGACGCGCACCGCTGTTATCAGCAACGTCAAGCACGGTTTCAGTCTGAATCATCTTTCTTCTCCCACCTCAACTAGGTTTTACCTTGAGGTCAAGAACTACGGTTAAACTTGTGTAGCTCGCTCATCAATAGAAACCAGCTCAAAGGTTTTGCACTTTGAAAGTGGTCTGGTTTCCTTGATGGTTACCCAATCACCAATTTGGCATTCGTTGCGTTCATCATGTGCATGCAACTTAGTTGAGCGTTTCACATACTTACCGTATATAGGGTGCTTCACTTTACGCTCTAGTAACACAGTAACGGTTTTATCCATTTTGTTACTGACTACTCGGCCGCTCAGTGTCCGCACTTTCTTTTCTGTGTCTGCCATCTTACTTACCTGCTCTTTCATTCAGCACAGTCTTAACACGGGCAATGTCACGGCGGACTTGTTTGAGCAAGTGAGTCTGCCCCAATTGTCCAGTCGCTTTTTGCATCCGATAGTTGAACTGGTCGTGCAACAGCGCTAACAGCTGTTCGTTCAGCTCTTCGACGGATTTTTCACGTAATTCAGTTGCTTTCATTACATCACCGTCCGTTTCACGAAAGTTGTTTCTACAGGTAGCTTAGCTGCCGCAAGCGCAAATGCTTCGCGTGCTAATTCTTCAGAAACACCTTCCATTTCGTAGAGCACACGACCTGGCTGAATCTGACAAACCCAGTATTCAACGCTACCTTTACCTTTACCTTGACGTACTTCCAAGGGTTTTTGGGTGATTGGCTTGTCTGGGAAAATACGGATCCAGATTTTACCACCACGCTTGATATGACGAGTCATTGCACGACGTGCTGCTTCGATTTGACGAGCAGTAATACGGCCACGACCAGTCGATTTTAAAGCATACTCACCGAAACTGACTTTAGAGCCACGAATCGCTAGACCGCGGTTACGGCCCTTCATTTGCTTACGAAACTTCGTACGCTTTGGTTGTAACATTTGCGTACTCCTTACTTAGCCGCTTTCTTCTTAGTGGCTGGCTTTTTGGCTGGCTTTTCGTCTTCACGAATACCACCAATTACCTCGCCTTTGAAGATCCAAACTTTAACACCCAAGATGCCGTATGTTGTCAGGGCTTCATAGTGGGCATAATCGATATCAGCACGCAGAGTGTGTAGAGGCACACGCCCTTCGCGGTACCACTCAGTACGGGCGATTTCTGCACCACCTAAACGGCCGCTGATTTGGATTTTGATACCCTTGGCACCTAAGCGCATCGCATTTTGCACCGCACGCTTCATCGCTCGACGGAACATTACACGGCGCTCTAGCTGGCTACACACGCTTTGTGCAACTAGCATGGCATCTAGCTCTGGCTTGCGAATTTCTTCAATGTTGATGTGAACTGGCACACCCATTTTTGCAGAAATATCGCGACGTAGTTTTTCAACGTCCTCGCCTTTTTTACCAATCACAATCCCTGGACGAGCAGTGTGAATAGTAATTTTGGCGTTCTGAGCAGGGCGTTGGATTTCTACGCGACTAACAGAAGCATTTTTCAGTTTCTCTTGAATATACTTACGAACTTGTAAGTCGGTAATCAGCTTGTCAGCGTATTCCCGTCCTTCTGCAAACCATACAGAAGTGTGGTCTTTTACGATGCCAAGGCGAATACCCGTTGGATGTACTTTCTGGCCCATCTGATCGTCTCCTATTTCTCAGCAACCTTGACCGTAATATGGCAAGACCGCTTCAGAATGCGATCAGCACGGCCTTTAGCACGAGGACGAATTCTTTTTAGGGTTCTACCTTCGTCAACGAAAACAGTAGAAACCTTTAATTCGTCGATATCAGCACCTTCATTGTGCTCAGCATTGGCAATAGCTGATTCCAATACTTTTTTAACCAAAACAGCAGCTTTTTTGTTGCTGAAGGTTAAAATATTCAGTGCTTCATCTACCGCTTTTCCGCGAATCTGGTCGGCAACCAAGCGCGCTTTTTGGGCAGATATGTTAGCGCCTTTATGACTAGCGGCTACTTCCATTGTCATTACCCCTTACTTACGCTTGGCTTTTTTGTCTGCAGCATGACCACGATAAGTACGTGTAGCTGCAAACTCGCCCAGTTTATGACCAACCATGTCTTCAGTAACAAAGACAGGTACATGCTGACGCCCGTTATGAACCGCAATAGTTAAACCAACCATTTGCGGTAGAATCATAGAGCGACGCGACCAAGTTTTAATGGGACGCTTATCGCTTTTCTCAACAGCGTCCTCAACCTTCTTCAGTAAGTGAAGGTCTATAAATGGACCTTTTTTAAGTGAACGTGGCACTGTCGTTTCCTCTATATCCGGTTAATTACTTGCCGCGGCGACGGACAATAAGTTTGTCTGTACGCTTATTGCTACGAGTCTTACGGCCTTTAGTCGGCATACCCCATGGAGAAACAGGGTGACGACCACCAGAAGTACGACCTTCACCACCACCGTGTGGGTGATCCACTGGGTTCATGGCAACACCACGAACAGTAGGACGAACACCACGCCAGCGTTTTGCACCAGCCTTACCTAAAGAACGTAGGTTATGCTCACTGTTTGACACTTCACCTAAAGTGGCGCGACATTCAGCAAGAATTTTACGCATCTCACCTGAACGAAGCCTTAGGGTAACGTAAGCACCTTCACGGGCAACTAGTTGTGCAGAGGCACCTGCACTACGCGCCATTTGGGCACCTTTACCAGGCTTCATTTCAATACAGTGAATTACACTACCAACAGGGATATTGCGAAGTGGTAGGGTATTACCTACTTTAATCGGCGCATCAACACCAGAAACAACCTGGTCGCCCTGCTTTAAGTTTTTAGGCGCGATGATATAGCGACGCTCACCATCAGCATATTTGATTAAAGCAATATTAGCTGTTCTGTTTGGATCGTACTCAAGACGCTCTACAACGCCATTGATACCATCTTTGTTACGACGAAAATCAATAATCCGGTAGTGTTGCTTGTGACCGCCGCCACGATGGCGAGTAGTAATTCGGCCACTGTTATTACGTCCACCTGACTTAGACTTTTTCTCTACTAAAGGCGCATAAGGAGCACCTTTGTGCAAGTCTTGGTTGACGACTTTAACTACAAAGCGACGCCCCGGAGATGTAGGTTTACATTTTACGATTGCCATACCTTGCTCCTCCGTTACTCAGCGTCAGCAAAATCAATTTCTTGACCTTGCTCAAGACAAACATACGCTTTCTTCCAGTCAGAGCGCTTGCCAAGACCACGCGCAGTGCGCTTGGTTTTGCCTTTAACCTTAACGGTTTGAACCGCTTTGACTTTCACCTCAAAAAGCTTTTCTACGGCTTTTTTGATTTCTAGCTTGGTAGCCGTGGTAGCAACTCGAAATACATACTGACCAGCTAAATCAGCTTGAAGCGTTGCTTTCTCGGAAATGTGTGGACCAAGCAGTACTTTAAAGATTCGCTCCTGGTTCATCCTAACATCTCCTCAAACTTTCTTAAGGCAGCGACAGTTGCGACAACTTTTTCATGAGCAACCAGACTTACTGGATTAGCAGCATTCACATCGCAAACATCAACATGAGGAATGTTCCGCGCACCCAGATACAGGTTTTCTTCAACTGCATCAGTGATGATCAGTGCATTAGTTGCATCAAGCTCTTTTAGCTTGCTCAGCACTTCTTTGGTTTTTGGCGCAGCAACTGAAAAGTCTTCTACAACAACTAAACGCTCTTGACGAACCAGCTCAGACAAGATGCTCCGCAATGCAGCGCGGTACATTTTCTTGTTTAGCTTTTGTGAGTGGTCTTGTGGCTTAGCTGCAAAAGTCACCCCACCAGAACGCCAGATTGGGCTACGAATAGTTCCCGCACGAGCACGACCAGTACCCTTTTGACGCCATGGCTTACGTCCACCGCCACTCACTTCTGAGCGAGTTTTCTGTGCACGAGTACCTTGGCGAGCACCTGCCAAATAAGCGACAACTGCCTGGTGAACCAGAGTTTCGTTAAACGCTGCGGTGAAGGTGTGATCAGAAACTTGAACCGTACCGGCACCAGTTACATTCAAATCCATAACTCTCCCCCTTAGCCACACTTAACGGCTGGACGAACGACCACATCAGAACCTGTAGCACCAGGAACTGCACCTTTGATTAGCAGCAGGTTGCGTTCGACATCAACACGTACAACTTCAAGGGACTGAACTGTCACCCGCTGGTTACCCATTTGACCCGCCATTTTCTTACCTTTGAAAACACGGCCTGGGGTTTGACACTGACCAATTGAGCCAGGGGCACGGTGAGACAGAGAGTTACCATGGCTAGCATCTTGGGTAGAGAAGTTCCAGCGCTTAACTGTGCCGGCAAACCCTTTACCTTTAGAGCGTCCAGTAACATCAACTTTTTGACCAGCCTCGAATAGGCTGACATTGATTTGGTCGCCTACTTTGTACTCTGCGTTATCTGCACGGAATTCCCACAAACCACGACCTGCTGGAGTATCAGCCTTAGCATAGTGGCCAGCCAAAGGCTTGCTTACGCGAGAAGCTTTTTTTGCACCAGTGGTAATTTGGATTGCGTTGTAGCCGTCAGTCGATTCCGTTTTAACCTGGGTAATCCGGTTAGGATCGACTTCAATAACAGTAACAGGTACAGAGGCACCGTCTTCGGTAAAAATGCGCGTCATGCCGCACTTTTTTCCGACTAATCCGATACTCATAATTTACCTCTTTCGTGTACGGGGCTATAACCCGCTATGGCCGCCCATTTCAGAGCGTTACACAAACAAAAAGCGTAGATCTTATTCAGTTCTACGCCCCCAATCACATCAGGCTAAGCTGATTTGAACCTCAACACCGGCAGCCAGATCTAACTTCATCAAAGCGTCAACTGTTTTATCAGTTGGCTCGACGATATCCAGCAAGCGCTTGTGAGTGCGAATTTCATACTGATCACGGGCATCTTTATTGACGTGAGGTGAAATCAGTACGGTAAACCGCTCTTTTTTGGTAGGCAATGGGATTGGACCACGCACCTGAGCCCCAGTACGCTTTGCAGTTTCTACAATTTCCTGGGTAGACACATCGATCAGGCGGTGATCAAACGCTTTTAAACGGATACGAATCTGCTGATTTTGCATTTGATCAAAACTCCGGGTAAAGAACTTAACTAGGCAATCAATGTTGCCATAGCAAAAGGAGGCAAGATTCTATAGACGCCACCTTTTCCTGTCAAGAAATATACAAAAAGAGGCCCTTTCTCCGAAGAGGGGGCCTCTTTTTGTTACAAGCCAATTATTAAGTTAGCTTACTCAATAATTTTTGCTACTACACCAGCACCTACAGTACGACCACCTTCACGGATGGCGAAGCGTAAGCCTTCTTCCATAGCGATTGGCGCAATCAAAGTGACTTTCATTTGAATGTTGTCACCAGGCATTACCATTTCAACGCCTTCTGGTAACTCAACAGCACCAGTCACATCCGTAGTACGGAAGTAGAACTGTGGACGATAACCTTTGAAGAATGGTGTATGACGACCACCTTCATCTTTACTTAATACGTATACTTCTGACTCAAACTTAGTGTGTGGAGTGATAGAGCCAGGAACAGCCAATACTTGGCCACGCTCTACATCATCACGCTTAGTACCACGTAACAACACACCAACGTTCTCACCTGCACGACCTTCGTCAAGCAGCTTACGGAACATCTCAACACCAGTACAGGTAGTCTTTTGAGTGTCACGGATACCAATGATTTCTATTTCTTCACCAACCTTAACAATGCCACGCTCTACACGACCGGTTACGACTGTACCGCGACCTGAAATAGAGAATACGTCTTCGATAGGCATCAAGAATGGCTGATCAATAGCACGCTCTGGCTCTGGAATGTACTCGTCTAAAGTCTCAACCAACTTCTTAACCGCAGAAGAGCCCATACCATTATCATCTTTACCTTCTAGTGCCATTAGCGCAGATCCGGTGATGATTGGGGTGTCGTCGCCTGGGAAGTCATACTGGCTTAACAGCTCACGCACTTCCATTTCTACCAGCTCAAGCAACTCTTCGTCGTCTACCATGTCAGCTTTGTTTAAGAAAACAACGATGTAAGGTACACCGACCTGACGAGACAATAAGATGTGCTCACGAGTCTGAGGCATGGGGCCGTCAGCTGCAGAACAAACTAAGATAGCGCCGTCCATCTGAGCCGCACCAGTGATCATGTTTTTCACATAGTCAGCGTGTCCTGGACAGTCAACGTGTGCATAGTGACGAGTTGGAGAATCATACTCAACGTGTGCAGTTGAGATAGTAATACCACGCTCGCGCTCTTCTGGTGCATTATCGATTTGATCGAATGCTTTTACTTCACCACCAAACGCCTCAGCACAAACCCGAGTTAATGCTGCAGTTAATGTAGTTTTACCATGGTCAACGTGGCCGATAGTACCTACGTTTACGTGGGGTTTGGTACGTTCAAACTTTTCTTTAGCCATTTTTAAAATATACCTTATTCAAATATCAGCGATCTGATTAAGCTTGAGTCTTAGTAACTGCTTCAGCAATACTGGCAGGCGCTTCTGCATAGTCCTCAAATTCCATTGAGTAAGTAGCACGGCCTTGTGTTGCTGAGCGTAAGTCAGTGGCATAGCCAAACATTTCACCCAGAGGTACTTGAGCACGAACGATTTTTCCAGAGGTGCTATCTTCCATCCCCTGAACAATACCGCGGCGGCGGTTCAAGTCACCCATGACATCTCCCATATAATCTTCAGGAGTCACTACTTCAACCTTCATCATCGGCTCAAGCAGTACTGGGCTTGCCTGTGGTGCATATTTTTTCAGTGCCTGAGAGGCAGCGATTTTAAATGCCATTTCGTTGGAGTCAACGTCATGGAAAGAGCCATCATATAAACGAGCTTTTAAGCCTAATAGTGGATAGCCAGCTATCACACCGTTTTGCATTTGCTCTTCGATACCCTTTTGAATCGCTGGAATGTATTCTTTTGGAATGACACCACCCACGATTTCGTTAACAAATTCCAAGCCTTCCTCTTCAGATGGCGAGAATTCAATAACAACGTGACCGTACTGACCACGACCACCGGTTTGACGAGCAAATTTATGATCGGCAACAACAGAACTACGTAGGCGCTCACGATAAGCAACCTGAGGCTTACCAATATTCGCTTCTACTTTAAACTCACGCTTCATCCGGTCGACAATGATATCCAGGTGAAGCTCACCCATACCTGCGATGATAGTCTGCCCAGACTCTTCATCAGTCCACACACGGAATGATGGGTCTTCTTGAGCCAGCTTACCTAAAGCAATACCCATTTTTTCTTGGTCTGCTTTAGACTTTGGCTCAACTGCTACAGAAATAACAGGCTCTGGGAATTCCATCCGCTCAAGCGTAATAATGCTGTCTTGAGAGCACAGAGTATCACCTGTAGTCACATCTTTAAGGCCAATTAGCGCAACGATGTCACCCGCTAATACTTCTTTCAGCTCTTCGCGGTTATTAGAGTGCATCTGTACCATCCGGCCGATACGCTCTTTCTTGTGCTTAACTGGGTTGTATACAGAATCACCAGAGCACACTTTACCAGAGTAAACTCGAACGAATGTCAGAGTTCCAACAAATGGGTCAGTAGCGATCTTAAATGCAAGCGCTGAGAAAGGTGCATTGTCATCCGCCTCACGGGTTTCGACAGTCTCTTCATCTTCAAGCACACCTTCGATAGCTTTTACATCTACTGGTGCTGGCAAATACTCAACAACAGCATCCAGAACAGCCTGCACACCTTTGTTCTTGAATGCAGAGCCACAAGCTACTAATACAATTTCGTTGTTTAGGGTACGCTGACGTAGGCCTTGCTTGATCTCTTCAACTGACAGATCACCTTCTTCCAGGTATTTTTCCATCAGCTCTTCTGTTGCTTCAGCAGCGGCTTCAAGCATTTTCTCACGCCACTCATCTGCAACATCTTGCAAGTCAGCTGGAATATCTTCCAGCTCGTAGGTCATACCTTGATCAGCCTCATTCCACATGATGGCTTTCATTCTGATCAGGTCAACAACCCCTTTAAATTCATCTTCAGCGCCAATATTAATTTGAATTGGCACAGCGTTAGCGCCTAAGCGATCAACCAGTTGGTCGACTACCATGAAGAAGTCAGCACCAGCACGGTCCATTTTGTTTACGAATACCATACGCGGTACTTCGTATTTGTTAGCCTGACGCCAAACTGTTTCAGTTTGCGGCTGCACACCAGAAGATCCACATAGAACAACAACTGCACCGTCAAGCACACGTAGTGAGCGCTCTACTTCGATGGTAAAGTCAACGTGTCCTGGCGTGTCAATGATATTGATCCGGTGTTCGTCGAACTGCTGGTTCATACCACTCCAGAAACAAGTGGTTGCAGCAGAAGTGATGGTGATACCACGCTCCTGTTCCTGCTCCATCCAGTCCATAGTGGCGGCGCCGTCGTGTACCTCACCAATTTTATGAGATACCCCGGTATAGAACAGAACACGCTCAGTTGTCGTAGTTTTACCAGCATCAACGTGAGCACAGATACCGATATTGCGGTAACGGCTAATGGGAGTTTTACGAGCCACGATACTATCCCCTGGTCATTAGAAACGGTAATGAGAGAAGGCTTTGTTGGCCTCAGCCATACGATGGACATCTTCACGTTTCTTAACAGCGGCACCTTTACCTTCTGCTGCATCTAGCATTTCACCAGCCAGACGTAAAGCCATCGATTTTTCGCCACGCTTACGAGCAGCGTCTACCAACCAGCGCATAGCTAACGCTGTACGACGAGAAGGACGCACTTCAACAGGCACTTGATAAGTAGCACCACCTACACGGCGAGACTTCACCTCTACCATCGGTGAAATAGCTTCTAGTGCTTTTTCAAACAATTCGATAGGCTCGCCCTTGCTACGCTCTTGCACTTTATCCAAAGCACCATAAACAATGCGTTCAGCAACGGACTTTTTACCACTGATCATTACGTGGTTGATAAATTTCGCTAATGTCTGATTTCCAAACTTGGGATCAGGCAGGATTTCTCTTTTTGCGACGACTCGTCTTCTTGGCATGATAAGCTCTCAAAAATCTGGTCTTCAGGATAGCCTAAGACACATTACCTTGCGCAATAATTAGCTTATTGACACAACAGGGACGTACTTAGCCTTACTCTTATCTAATATTCAGTCTATTAAGACTTAGGACGCTTGGTACCATACTTAGAACGACCTTGTTTACGATCGTTAACACCTTGAGTATCCAAGCTGCCACGTACTGTGTGATAACGCACACCTGGCAAGTCTTTTACCCGTCCACCACGAATCAGTACCACACTGTGCTCTTGCAAGTTGTGGCCTTCACCGCCGATGTAAGAAGTCACCTCAAAGCCATTCGTTAAGCGCACACGGCAAACTTTACGAAGCGCAGAGTTAGGCTTCTTGGGGGTAGTAGTGTAAACCCGGGTACAAACGCCACGACGCTGAGGACAGCTCTGCAAAGCAGGCACGTCACTCTTAGCTACTTTGCGTTTGCGAGGCTTGCGTACCAACTGGTTAATGGTAGCCATTTAAGCAAACTCCAATTTACTTTCATTTTTTGATGAAGAGACAACAAAATTCGGCAGGTATAAAACCTGCCGAAGAAAAAGACGCGAAATTTTAATGAGTGTACAAATCTGAGTCAAGCAAATGACTATAATCCACCCACTTTAGTGATGTAATCTTCAACGAAAATTGCACCACCAAACTTTATTTCGCTTAAGAACTACTTGAGTTCAGCGCCTCACTTAGTGCTTGCTCTACATCGCTAGCACTCACTTTAGCACTGGTTTTCAGTTCTTCCAGTTCACGCTTACGACGGCGCTCAGAGTGATAAGCCAAGCCGGTTCCTGCCGGAATCAAACGTCCAACTACAACGTTTTCTTTCAGTCCACGCAAGAAGTCCTGCTTACCTGTCACCGCCGCTTCCGTTAACACCCTAGTAGTTTCCTGGAAGGATGCTGCCGAAATAAAGGACTCAGTTGCCAATGACGCTTTAGTAATACCTAGCAGTACTCGCTCGCACTTCGCAGGGAACTTGTTGTTCTCTGCCAACACTTCGTTTTCTTCAAGTACAGAGGTGTACTCCAGCTGCTCACCTTTAATAAAGTCAGAGTCACCAGACTCACTGATCTCAGCTTTACGCAACATTTGTCGCAGAATGACTTCAATATGTTTATCGTTAATTTTTACCCCTTGTAAGCGGTATACATCTTGGATTTCATTAACGATATATTTAGCTAACTCGCTGACACCTAGTAGGCGTAATATGTCATGCGGGTTAGAAGGCCCATCAGAAACGACTTCCCCTTTCGTTACCTGCTCACCTTCAAATACGTTGAGATGACGCCATTTTGGAATCAGCTCTTCATAAGTGTCGCCATCAGGTGAAGTAATGATGAGTCGTTTCTTGCCTTTAGTTTCTTTACCAAAGCTGATAGTACCGCTGATTTCCGCCAGGATTGCAGACTCTTTTGGCTTACGCGCTTCAAACAGGTCAGCAACTCGAGGCAGACCACCCGTAATATCCTTGTTACCAGAAGTGGCTTGTGGAATCCGGGCAATTACATCACCCACTTCTACCTTAGCGTTATCAGTCAGGGTAACCAATGCATTTGCAGGCAAGAAGTACTGTGCCGGCATATCACTACCAGGCATCTTCAGCTCTTTGCCATTGCTATCTAATAACTGAATAGCTGGACGAATGTCTTTACCTGCAGACGGACGATCTTTAGGGTCAATTACCTCAATGTTGGACAAACCAGTAAATTCATCAGTTTGCTTCTTGATAGTAATCCCTTCATCCATACCTGAGAACGAAACAGTACCTGCCAGCTCAGCAACAATTGGGTGAGTATGTGGATCCCACTTAGCTACAACTTGGCCTGCTTCAACTTTAACGCCATCTTTAACGCTAATTACAGCACCATAAGGTAGCTTATAACGCTCACGCTCACGACCAAATTCATCAGCCAATGCCAGTTCACCTGAACGAGAGGTAGCCACAATTGAACCATCTTTACGCTCAACAAACTTCATATTATGCAAGCGGATAGTACCGGCATTTTTCACTTGAACGTTATCAGTTGCCGATGTTCTGGAAGCCGCACCACCAATGTGGAAGGTACGCATTGTCAGCTGGGTACCTGGCTCACCGATTGACTGAGCAGCAATAACCCCAATCGCCTCACCAACATTTACTAAATGCCCGCGACCAAGGTCACGTCCATAACAGCTTGAGCAGATACCGAAGCGAGTTTCACAGGTAATCGGCGAGCGAACCACCATCTCATCCACGTTCATGGCTTCTAGCTTTTCAACCCAAGCCTCGTCAATCAGAGTGCCTGCAGGAATAGCAATCTCACCATCAGCACCAGGCTTAGGCACATCAACCGCTACTACCCGGCCAAGAATACGCTCACCTAATGGCTCAACTACATCACCACCCTCAATGTGAGGCGTCATTATCAAGCCTTTATCAGTACCACAGTCTTGCCCTGTAACCACTAAGTCCTGAGCAACGTCCACTAAACGACGGGTCAGATAACCAGAGTTTGCCGTTTTCAGAGCGGTATCCGCCAAACCTTTCCGCGCACCGTGAGTCGAGATGAAGTACTGTAATACGTTCAAGCCTTCACGGAAGTTTGCCGTAATAGGTGTTTCGATGATCGAGCCATCTGGCTTAGCCATCAGCCCCCGCATCCCGGCCAACTGACGAATCTGCGCCGCACTACCCCGAGCACCGGAGTCTGCCATCATGTAAACAGAGTTGAACGACTCTTGCTGAACTGTTTTACCTTCACGGTCAACCACATCATCAGAGCCCAGGTTCTCCATCATTTTCTTGGCCACCAGCTCATTGGCACGAGACCAGATGTCGATTACCTTGTTGTATTTTTCACCCTGAGTTACCAGACCAGAAGCAAACTGGCTTTCGATTTCTTTTACTTCATCAGAAGCAGCATCAATAATTTCCAGTTTTTCATCAGGGATTACAAAGTCATTTACACCGATGGACGCACCTGACTTAGTTGCATAGGAAAAGCCCATGTACATCAGCTGGTCAGCAAAGATAACTGTCTCTTTTAAGCCAACATTGCGGTAGCAAGTGTTAATCAGCTTAGAGATAGACTTTTTCTTCATTGCCTGGTTAACCAGGTCAAATGGCATACCTTTAGGGCAAATTTCAAATAACAAAGCCCGGCCTACTGTGGTATCAGCAATACGAGTAGCTGATGTAACATTACCCACTAGGTCTTTAATGGTTTCCTTGATCCTAACCTTAACCTTGGCATGCAGCTCTACTTGACCTGCTCCATAAGCACGGCTGACTTCTTTAATGTCTTTAAATGCCATGCCCTCGCCTTTCGCATTGACCCGGTCTCGGGTCATGTAGTAAAGACCAAGAACCACGTCTTGCGATGGCACAATAATTGGCTCACCGTTAGCAGGTGCAAGCACGTTGTTGGTAGACATCATCAACGCACGAGACTCAAGCTGCGCTTCGATAGTCAACGGTACATGCACCGCCATCTGGTCACCGTCAAAGTCAGCGTTATAAGCCGCACAAACTAACGGGTGCAACTGAATCGCTTTACCTTCAATCAGTACAGGTTCAAATGCCTGAATCCCCAAACGGTGAAGAGTTGGCGCACGATTCAGCAACACAGGGTGCTCACGAATGACTTCTGCCAGGATATCCCATACTTCTGGGGTTTCCCGCTCAACCATTTTCTTAGCCGCTTTAATCGTTGTCGCTAGGCCACGATGCTCAAGCTTACCGAAGATAAAAGGCTTGAATAGCTCAAGTGCCATTTTCTTTGGTAGACCACACTGATGCAGACGCAAAGTAGGTCCAACCACGATTACCGAACGACCAGAGTAGTCAACCCGCTTACCTAACAGGTTCTGACGGAAACGACCTTGCTTACCCTTGATCATATCTGCCAAAGATTTCAGTGGGCGTTTGTTAGAACCAGTAATAGCACGACCACGACGACCGTTATCTAACAGCGCATCAACAGACTCCTGTAACATCCGCTTTTCGTTACGCACGATAATATCGGGTGCACTCAAGTCCAGCAGGCGCTTTAAACGATTATTTCGGTTAATGACTCGACGGTATAAGTCGTTCAAATCAGATGTAGCAAAACGACCACCATCAAGTGGTACTAATGGGCGTAAGTCAGGTGGTAATACAGGCAGAACTTTAAGAATCATCCACTCTGGGTTGTTATCTGACTTATGGAACGCTTCTAGCAGCTTCAAGCGCTTAGAAAGCTTCTTGATTTTGGTTTCAGAGTTCGTGTTAGGGATTTCTTCACGTAACTCTTGTACTTCTTGCTCAAGATCGATATCGAGCAATAATGCCTGAATCGCTTCAGCACCCATTTTGGCATCGAAGTCATCACCGAACTCTTCCAGTGAATCGTAATACTCTTCATCGTTTAGTAGCTGACCACGCTCAAGGGTCGTCATACCTGGGTCGATCACCACATATGACTCAAAGTACAACACACGCTCGATATCACGCAGGGTCATATCCAACATCAAGCCTATTCTGGAAGGCAATGACTTCAAGAACCAAATATGTGCAACTGGGCTAGCCAGCTCGATATGCCCCATTCGGTCACGGCGAACTTTTGAAAGCGCGACTTCTACACCACACTTTTCACAGATAACGCCACGGTGCTTTAAGCGCTTATATTTTCCACACAAACACTCATAATCTTTCACTGGACCAAAAATCTTGGCACAGAACAAACCATCGCGCTCCGGCTTAAAGGTACGATAGTTAATGGTTTCAGGCTTTTTCACTTCACCATATGACCAGGACCGAATCATTTCTGGTGAAGCCAAACCAATGCGTATGGAGTCAAATTCTTCTGACTGTCCTTGAGACTTCAGCAGGTTTAATAAATCTTTCAAGGCTATCTCTCCCAGCGGAGTTATTGATTCCGGGAGCCTTCTGGCTCCCGTGCCGCAATTAGGTTTTGGTCACGTGGACTATTCGCTTTCCAGCTCAATATCAATACCTAGCGAACGAATCTCTTTCACCAACACATTGAATGACTCTGGCATACCCGCTTCCATTCGGTGGTCACCGTCAACAATGTTTTTGTACATCTTGGTCCGACCTGCCACGTCATCAGACTTAACCGTTAGCATTTCCTGCAAGGTATAAGCTGCACCATATGCCTCCAGCGCCCACACCTCCATCTCACCGAAACGCTGACCACCAAACTGAGCTTTACCACCCAGTGGCTGTTGCGTTACTAGACTGTAAGAGCCAGTAGAACGGGCATGCATCTTGTCGTCAACCAAGTGGTTGAGTTTCAGCATATACATATAGCCAACAGTTACTGGTCGATCAAAGCGGTCACCGGTACGACCGTCATGAAGCACCATCTGGCCAGAATCAGGCATATCTGCAAGCCTTAGCAACGCCTTGATTTCTTCTTCTCTGGCACCATCGAATACTTGGGTAGCCATTGGCACCCCACCACGAAGGTTTTGAGCAAGCTCAACAAGCTCAGTATCAGAGAAACTATCAAGATCTTCGTAACGGCCTTCGCCAACTTCGTTGTAGACCTTCTTCAAAAAGTCACGCAGTTCAGCAATAGATTGCTGGGCTTTGACCATCTGATCAATTTTCTCACCCAGCCCTTTTGCCGCTAAGCCAAGGTGTGTCTCAAGAATCTGCCCAACGTTCATCCGTGACGGTACACCCAGCGGGTTAAGCACGATATCGACTGGATTACCCTGTTCGTCATAGGGCATATCCTCTACTGGCATGATGACAGAGATAACCCCCTTGTTACCATGACGCCCCGCCATTTTGTCACCAGGCTGAATTCGACGCTTAATTGCTAGATAAACCTTAACGATCTTCAGTACACCTGGAGCCAAGTCATCACCACACTGGAGCTTTTTCTTCTTGTCTTCGAAGCGTTGATCCAACTGGTCACGACGTTCTTGCAATTGCTCTTGAGCAGCTTCTAGCTGGTCGTTTAGTGCATCATTGGCCATCCGCAATTTAAACCAGTTACGATGCTCTAACTCTGCCAGGTATTCGCTGGTAATCTCATCACCTTTGGTAAGGTTTGGACCGCCTTCAACTTTTTGCCCAACCAAAGCGGCTTCTAAACGCTCAAAAGTAGCCGTTTCGACGATGCGAAACTCTTCATTCAAGTCTTTACGTACTTCATCAAGCTGGGCTTTTTCAATTGCTAATGCACGTGGGTCTTTCTCTACGCCATCACGGGTAAAGACCTGTACATCAATAACCGTACCTTTTACGCTGGTAGGTACCCGTAAAGAAGTGTCTTTAACATCAGAGGCTTTTTCGCCGAAAATTGCACGCAGCAACTTTTCTTCTGGTGTTAGCTGAGTTTCACCTTTCGGTGTCACTTTACCAACCAGAATGTCGCCAGCACCGACTTCAGCACCGACATAGACAATGCCTGACTCATCCAGTTTAGACAGCGCACCCTCTCCAACATTCGGAATATCTGAAGTAATTTCTTCAGACCCAAGTTTGGTATCTCGGGCGACACAGGTCATTTCCTGGATGTGGATAGTAGTGAAGCGATCCTCTTGAACGACACGCTCAGAAACTAAGATAGAATCCTCAAAGTTGTAGCCATTCCAAGGCATGAAGGCCACACGCATATTCTGACCAAGCGCCAGCTCACCCATATCAACAGATGGGCCATCAGCCAGAATATCACCACGAGTCACTTGATCACCCGTGCTCACCAAGGGGCGCTGGTTAATACAAGTATTTTGGTTAGAACGGGTGTATTTAGTCAGGTTGTAAATTTCTACGCCTGCTTCACCAGTAATCAGCTCGTCTTCATTAACCCGGACAACAATCCGTGCCGCATCAACAGACTCAATCACCCCACCCCGTCTGGCAACCACACAAACCCCAGAGTCGCTCGCCACGTTGCGCTCCATACCCGTACCCACTAATGGCTTTTCAGAAATTAGTGTAGGTACCGCCTGACGTTGCATGTTTGAGCCCATCAAAGCCCGGTTAGCATCGTCATGCTCAAGGAACGGGATTAATGAGGCAGCAACCGAAACCACCTGACGCGGTGATACGTCCATATACTGAACGTTTTCTGGAGGCATCAAGGTAAATTCATTCTTGTGGCGAACGTTTACCAGCTCATTTATTAGCTTACGATCTTCATCTAAAGGCGCATTTGCCTGAGCAATTACATATTCGCTCTCTTCGATGGCAGATAGGTAGTCAATTTCATCAGTAACCACACCATCAACCACTTTCCGGTAAGGCGACTCAAGGAAACCAAAAGCATTGGTTCTAGCGTAAGTCGCTAGAGAGTTAATCAGACCAATGTTTGGACCTTCAGGCGTTTCGATAGGACATACCCGACCATAATGAGTTGGGTGTACGTCACGCACCTCAAAACCAGCACGCTCACGAGTCAAACCACCTGGGCCTAACGCAGATACCCGACGCTTGTGAGTAACCTCAGAGAGCGGGTTATTCTGGTCCATAAACTGAGATAGCTGGCTAGAGCCAAAGAACTCTTTAATTGCTGCTGCTACTGGCTTGGCATTAATTAAATCCTGAGGCATAAGACCTTCAGACTCTGCCATACTTAAGCGCTCTTTTACTGCACGCTCAACTCGAACCAGGCCAACACGGAATTGGTTCTCAGCCATTTCACCAACGCTACGAATCCGGCGATTACCCAAGTGATCAATATCATCCACTTGACCTTTACCATTACGGATGTCTACCAGGGTCTTCATAACATCAATGATGTCACTGTTATCAAGCACACCCTGGCCTTGGTCATCTTTTCGACCTAACCGACGATTAAACTTCATCCGGCCTACGCCAGATAAGTCGTAACGCTCTGGAGAGAAAAACAGGTTTTCAAATAATGCTTCTGCCGCCTCTTTGGTTGGAGGCTCACCTGGACGCATCATTCGATAGATTTCAACTAAAGCTTCAAGCTGACTTGTCGTATTATCAGCTTTTACGGTATCTGAAATATAAGGCCCACAGTCGAGATCATTAATATAAAGCGTCTCGATTGTTTTAATGCCTTTAGTAATTAATTTTTCCAGCATTTCCAGGGTGATTTCAGAGTTACAGTTAAATAACACTTCACCTGTTGCTGAATCGATAATATCAGTGGCAGTAACCTTACCTAATAAGTATTCCGTTGGTGCATCAAGTGTCTTCAAATTAGACTTCTGCATCTGCCGTATATGACGTGCAGTAATCCGACGACCTTGCTCAACAATAACACTGCCATCTATATCTTTAATATCAAAGCTAGCCGCTTCACCACGCAAGCGTTCAGGCACCAGTTCCATTGACACCCCATCATCACTGACGTGAAACTTATTGGTATCAAAGAACATATCGAGAATTTGCTCAGATGAATAGCCTAACGCTCTAAGCAATATTGATGCTGGCAACTTACGACGACGGTCGATACGCACATATAGCAAGTCTTTTGGATCAAACTCGTAATCCAGCCAAGAGCCGCGATAAGGAATAATTCGGGCAGAATAAAGCAACTTGCCTGAAGAGTGAGTTTTTCCACGGTCATGATCAAAGAACACCCCAGGAGAACGATGCAACTGGGAAACTATCACCCGCTCAGTACCATTAATAACAAAGGTACCGTTTTCGGTCATTAATGGGATCTCTCCCATATAAACTTCTTGCTCTTTGATGTCTTTGATTGCTTTGTTTGCTGAATCCTTGTCGTAAATAATCAGGCGGACTTTAACCCGAAGTGGAACAGCATAAGTGACGCCGCGGAGTTGACACTCTTTAACATCAAAAGCTGGTTCACCCAGTTTGTAGCCTACGTACTCAAGAGCCGCACTACCTGAGTAACTTACGATTGGAAAAACGGATTTAAAAGCGGCATGCAAACCAAAGTCATTACGTTGATTCGAGCTGACTCCTGCCTGTAAAAACTTGCGGTAAGAATCAAGCTGAATTGCCAGGAGATAAGGAATATCCATAACATGCGGCAGTTTGCCGAAATCCTTACGGATACGTTTTTTCTCAGTATATGAGTAAGCCATTAGCGTTCCCCAGCTTGGTCACCTGCTAACCAGCGCTTTTACGCATGTCGTAAATAAGCGCGCAGTGAAAATAAGAACTAAAGTATTGTCCTTTTAAGCAGCATCTGTATGCTGTAATTGTGCAACATCAGCTGTATATTACTGACTTTACAACAGCAAAAGGCCGGCACCACGAGGTACCAGCCAAATTGGAAAAGAATTTATGCAGTCAGTGGAATTACTTAACTTCCACAGTTGCACCAGCTTCTTCCAGCTGCTTTTTAGCGTCTTCAGCTTCTTCTTTAGTAGCACCTTCTTTAACAGGAGCAGGCGCACCGTCAACTAAAGCTTTAGCTTCTTTTAAGCCAAGACCAGTGATACCGCGAACCGCTTTGATTACGTTCACTTTCTTGTCACCAGCGCTAGCTAAGATTACGTCAAATTCAGTTTGCTCTTCAGCAGCTGGAGCGTCACCAGCAGCAACAGGAGCAGCAGCAACTGCAGCAGCAGCAGAAACACCGAATTTGTCTTCCATTGCTTCAACAAGCTCAACAACTTCCATTACGCTCATTTCAGCAATTGCATTTAAGATATCTTCTTTAGACAGAGCCATTACTCTAATCTCCTAAAATTCTGTAGGTAAAACCAAACTTGTAAAAAACAGCTAATTAATAAAATTAAGCTGCTTCTTTCTTCTGGTCGCGAACCGCTGCCACTGCACGGGTAATTTTCGCTGGGAACTCGTTTAGAGTACGTGCCAGCTTGGTTACTGGTGCAATCATTACACTCATCAGCATTGCGCGAGCCTGATCCAAAGTAGGCATCTTCGCCAGCACATCAATTTGCTCTGGGCCAAGTAATTGACCACCAATTGACAATGCTTTTACTTCCAGTTCTTTGTTTTCTTTAGCGAAGTCTTGAATTACACGTGCAGCTGCACCTGGATCTTCGTTAGAGAAAGCAATTACTGTTGGACCAGTTAACGCTTCTTGTAGACACTCATAATCAGTGCCTTCAACTGCGCGGCGAGCAAGTGTGTTACGAACAACCTTTAAATAAACGCTGCCTTCACGAGCTTGCTTGCGGAGAGCAGTCATCTGATCAACCGTTAAACCACGGTAATCAGCGATTACTGCTGATAAAGCGCTTTTGGCAGCCTCGTTGACCTCAGCGACAATCGCCTTCTTGTCTTCGAGTTTTAATGCCATTGGCTTTACTCCTAAAAAAAGGAATTTCTGTTTTGGTAAAAAGCATTTGTATAAAACAACTGCCTTTTACTTAAGAATACGGTGAAGGGCTCATTGGATAATGAAGCTACACCGTCTGCGTAGGAAAATTAAGCTATTTTTTATCACTAAAAAACAACACCTACGGTCTTTGACGGCTCCTGTCTTACCTTAAACATTAATTACTATTTAAGATAAGCAAGAACCCCAAAGTCTGTTAAACGTCTAGGCTTGAAATATCAACCGTCAAGCCAGGCCCCATCGTTGTAGATAAGGTAACCTTTTTCATGTAGACGCCTTTGGCAGAAGCTGGCTTAGCTTTTTTCAAGTCAGCCAGCAACGCTTCAATATTCTGTTTAACTGCATCAGCAGCAAAACCTACTTTACCAACGCCACAGTGGATAATACCGTTTTTATCTGTACGGTATCTTACCTGACCAGCCTTAGCATTTTTTACCGCTTCAGCTACGTTAGGTGTTACAGTGCCCACTTTAGGGTTTGGCATCAGACCGCGTGGGCCTAGAATTTGACCTAACTGACCAACAACACGCATTGCATCAGGAGAAGCAATAACAACGTCAAAGTTTAAGTTGCCGCCTTTTACTTCAGCTGCCAAATCGTCCATACCAATGATATCAGCACCAGCTTCTTTAGCTGCATCAGCATTTGGGCCTTGGGTAAAAACTGCAACACGCACATCTTTACCAGTACCGTTAGGCAATACAGTAGAGCCACGAACAACTTGGTCAGATTTACGAGGATCAACGCCCAAGTTAACTGCAACATCAAAAGACTCAGTAAACTTGACAGCAGAGATTTCAGCTAATAGCTGTGCAGCTTCTTGAATTGGATACGCTTTTGTGCGATCAATTTTCTCAGCAATGGCTTTTGCGCGCTTAGATAACTTGGCCATTACACACCCTCCACATTTAAGCCCATGCTGCGAGCACTACCAGCGATAGTTCGAACCGCTGCATCAAGATCGGCTGCCGTTAAGTCAGGCTCTTTAGTCTTAGCGATCTCTTCTAGTTGCTCACGAGTCACAGTACCTACTTTTTCAGTGTTAGGACGGCCACTGCCTTTTTTCAGCTTGGCTGCTTTTTTCAATAACACAGATGCAGGTGGGGTTTTAGTCTCAAAAGTAAAGCTGCGGTCACTGTATACAGTAATCACAACTGGAATAGGCATACCCTGTTCCATGCTTTGAGTTTTGGCGTTAAACGCTTTACAGAACTCCATAATGTTAACGCCATGCTGACCCAATGCAGGACCAACAGGAGGGCTTGGGTTAGCTTGACCAGCTGCCACTTGCAGCTTGATATAGGCTTCTACTTTTTTAGCCATTGTTCACCTCGACTATGGGTTAAGCGCTTTGTTACTTAGGACTAGGCTTATTATGAAAGGCCTTCTAGTAACTCAGCTCCCCTTTGTTGAAAGTCATCATTTTGACAGACAATAAAGACCCACACTGCGTATGCAGTGCAGGTCTAAAAGAAATCTATTAGCCTTTTTCTACTTGGACAAATTCTAGTTCAACTGGTGTTGAACGACCAAATATTAATACGGCAACTTGTAACCTGTTTTTCTCGTAGTTAACTTCTTCAACTACGCCATTAAAATCTGCAAATGGTCCATCGATAACCCGAACAACCTCACCTGGTTCAAACAGAGTTTTCGGTTTCGGCTTATCTGAACCATCTTCAACACGCTTTAAGATAGCTTGAGCCTCACGCTCAGTAATAGGCGCAGGACGATCAGCAGTTCCGCCAATAAAGCCCATTACTCTTGGGGTATCTTTAATTAGGTGCCAACTGTCGTCGTTCATTTCCATCTGTACTAATACATAGCCTGGAAAGAACTTACGTTCACTTTTACGCTTCTGGCCACTTTTAATCTCTACTACTTCTTCAGTAGGTACTAAAACCTCACCAAATAAGTCTTGCATGTCGTGCAACTCAATGCGTTCTTTAATAGAACGCATAACTTGCTTTTCATATCCTGAATATGCATGCACAACATACCAACGCTTAGCCATGAGCGGTTACCCAATCAAACCATTAACAATTGAATTCAATGCCCAATCAATTAGCCACAAAACAAATCCCATCAAGATCACTACAGCTACAACAATTATGGTAGTTTGAACGGTTTCTTGCTTAGTCGGCCAAACAACTTTCCGTACTTCAACTTTAGCATCTTTAACTAAAGTCCAGAATTTTTGGCCTTTAACCGTAGTTAAAGCAACGTAGCCTGCTGCTAAACCTAGGACAAGGAGGGCTATTACACGATAAAGCAAAGATTCGCTTTGATAAAAGTAATTACCGTAGGCTCCCGCAGCTACAACAGCAAATACCACAAACCACTTTAGACCATCTAGACGGCCTTGGTTTTCAACTTCAATCTTTGCATTCATGATCAGGTGCTCTAAGAGATGGCAGGCCAGGAGGGAATCGAACCCCCAACCCCCGGTTTTGGAGACCGGTGCTCTACCAATTGAACTACTGGCCTGTAACCATGGTGCTAGCTAAAAACTAGCACCATATTCCAACTTTACTCAATAATTTTTGCTACTACACCAGCACCTACAGTACGACCACCTTCACGGATAGCGAAGCGTAAGCCTTCTTCCATAGCAATTGGTGCAATCAGCTCAACTTTCATTTGAATGTTATCGCCAGGCATTACCATTTCAACGCCTTCTGGTAACTCAACAGCACCTGTCACATCCGTAGTACGGAAGTAGAACTGTGGGCGATAGCCTTTGAAGAATGGTGTATGACGACCACCTTCATCTTTACTTAATACGTATACTTCTGACTCAAACTTAGTGTGTGGAGTGATAGAGCCAGGAACAGCCAATACTTGGCCACGCTCTACATCATCACGCTTAGTACCACGTAACAACACACCAACGTTCTCACCTGCACGACCTTCGTCAAGCAGCTTACGGAACATCTCAACACCAGTACAGGTAGTCTTTTGAGTGTCACGGATACCAATGATTTCTATTTCTTCACCAACCTTAACAATGCCACGCTCTACACGACCGGTTACGACTGTACCGCGACCTGAAATAGAGAATACGTCTTCGATAGGCATCAAGAATGGCTGATCAATAGCACGCTCTGGCTCTGGAATGTACTCGTCTAAAGTCTCAACCAACTTCTTAACCGCAGAAGAGCCCATACCATTATCATCTTTACCTTCTAGTGCCATTAGCGCAGATCCGGTGATGATTGGGGTGTCGTCGCCTGGGAAGTCATACTGGCTTAACAGCTCACGCACTTCCATTTCTACCAGCTCAAGCAACTCTTCGTCGTCTACCATGTCAGCTTTGTTTAAGAAAACAACGATGTAAGGTACACCGACCTGACGAGACAATAAGATGTGCTCACGAGTCTGAGGCATGGGGCCGTCAGCTGCAGAACAAACTAAGATAGCGCCGTCCATCTGAGCCGCACCAGTGATCATGTTTTTCACATAGTCAGCGTGTCCTGGACAGTCAACGTGTGCATAGTGACGAGTTGGAGAATCATACTCAACGTGTGCAGTTGAGATAGTAATACCACGCTCGCGCTCTTCTGGTGCATTATCGATTTGATCGAATGCTTTTACTTCACCACCAAACGCCTCAGCACAAACCCGAGTTAATGCTGCAGTTAATGTAGTTTTACCGTGGTCAACGTGGCCGATAGTACCCACGTTAACATGCGGCTTGGTACGTTCAAACTTTTCTTTAGCCATCGAGACCAACTCCCATTAAGAGATTCGCCACTCTACACAAAAAAGCAGATGAACCACTTATCACCTGCCAACTCTGGAGCTCATAACCGGATTTGAACCGGTGACCTCTTCCTTACCAAGGAAGTGCTCTACCGACTGAGCTATATGAGCTTTAATAAATACTGTATTACTTTATTTGGAGCGGGTGGCGGGAATCGAACCCGCATCATCAGCTTGGAAGGCTGAGGTAATAGCCATTATACGACACCCGCTTGAATTTGGTGGTGGGGGCTGGATTCGAACCAGCGAAGCTTACGCGTCAGATTTACAGTCTGATCCCTTTGGCCGCTCGGGAACCCCACCAAGGAGACGCTTATAATATTTAGAGAATTTGCTTTGTCAAGCTTATTTTGGTGCCGGCACTAGGAGTCGAACCCAGGACCTACTGATTACAAGTCAGTTGCTCTACCAACTGAGCTATACCGGCAAAAACTCTCCGTTAAACGCGGGCGCAATTCTACGGGAAGACTTAATAAGATGCAACGTCTTTACAACGAATTCTTCTTTTTTCTATAAATCGGTAATTATTAGCCAGTCCGACCCAAACCTGATCAGCAATTAGCTCTAATTCTGATGGCGAAAAGTTCAACCATGTTTCGTTTTTAAACCGCTCAACAACTTTGACAGCTACATCATAACCCGCAGATTTCATTTCATTTTGTAAGTTAAGTGCAGAGCTTTGCTTAGTAAACAAGCCTAAGGATAGCCCATTCTTTAATTCGCCATCAGTAATAATAAAGCTATCGCGCCCTTGCGCCTTTAACTCTTTTAGCTTTCTTAATGCTGTTCGACGGGAAATCAGTGGTTTAATATACACCCAATAATCAGGCTCCGTATTTACCTGAACATTTTTTCGGGCAGGCTTAATTCCTATAGCCAAAAAGCGCTGCTCAATTTGCTTTAGTATTTTTGCTTCAGCAATTGGGCCAATGCTAGCGCAAAACTCTTCTTTATTAGTTATTGAGTTTCCAGTTGCCGTATTAACACCAGTCGTACTTTTATTGCTCTTGCTATTTGACGAAAGCTTACGAGGCTTTAATTCAGATTCAGCAAGCAAGGTAAGAGAGGCAACCTTACTGCTAGTTTTAACAGACAAGCTTGCACCTTTAACTGGTGCTGTTTGATTGCCTTGATGCCAGTAGTAACCCGCCACAATCAAGTTTGTTATTACCAAGCAAATAAATATCCAACGCATATTATTGTGCGATCAATGCCAACCCATCGAGTACCAGCTCAGGCTCATGCAGATAGTCGACTGTTAAAGAAGAAGCGATAGCAGCTGCATCACCCCCGGCTATCACCACAATAGCTTCGCTATTTTGTAGCTTTAACGGAGCAACCACTGATTCAATAAAAGCTATGACCATTTTTAACATGCCATGTTCTACAGCTTCAGCCGTATTTTTACCTAAATCAACTCGCCGCAAATTAGTACTATCAACTTGCACCTGAGCAGTGTTCACACGAAGGCTTTCTCTCATCAGCCGAAAACCTGGCACTATATAACCACCTTCATGCATACCATTCATATCAATAACATCAATCGTTATTGCCGACCCCAAGCTCACAACTACCTTACTGCAATTAGGGTATAAATGATGACAACCCAGCATAGCCAGCCAGCGGTCTACTCCCAGCTTTGTCACATCAGCATAGGCCACTTCAATGCCATAAGCATTTTTTTGGGTTTTAACAAAATAAGGCTCTACCTCCCAGCCACTTTGACAACTTTGCTTAAGCTGCAACCCAACTTCTTCACCAGCAACATTTGCAACAAAAACTTGCTGCGGCATGATACCTTGTATTCTTAGTTTTTTAGCAAGTCCTGACGCCTCATTTAAGTCAAGCACCCCCTTAGCTACATAGCAGCTACTTTCTGCATAGCGCCACTTAATTCGAGTATTTCCTACATCTACTTCTAGACGATTCATAAGGGTCTCAGGCTAACCTCACCACCACTAAACGTTTGCCGCTGCCCATCTTCCATTTCGACGATAAGGGCTCCGCTGTCTTCTACCCCTCTAGCAACTCCAAACAGCTCACTTTCACCTGCAATCACTTTTACAGGCTGGTTTAAACATGCATCGTATTCTGCCCAGTCTTCTTTAAATGCTGAGAACCCAGTTTCTGTAAATCTATCAAGGAAGGAGAATATGTTTTTCAACACATTTAAAGCGACTTCGTTTCGATCTACTCGATCTTGTTTAATTGATGCTAGATCAACAAACTGCTGACTCACTTTGCTTCGCCAATCAGAAGGCATCATTACATTTAAGCCAACACCAATAATGACAGTGCAGCTACCATATAAATCACCCACTATCTCTATTAATATCCCAGCTAATTTTTGGCGCCGCCAATAAAGGTCATTAGGCCATTTTACTTTTAAGTCATTGATGCCTAGTTGAGATAACCCTTTCGCTAATGCCAAGCCTACAACCAAGCTCAGCCCTTCTAGCGTGTGTACTCCTTTGCTAACCGGCCAACTGAGGGTCATATATAAGTTGCTTGCAAACGGACTCACCCACTGTTTACCTTGCCTACCACGCCCACTAGCTTGATACTCAGCCATACAAATAAGCTTTTTACCTGGACTCTGCTTAAGGAACTGCTGAACATCGTCATTAGTAGAGGTAGAAGTAGCTAGTAACCTTAATTGATATTCCCCACTAAGAATTTGCGGTAGCTGCTCCAACTTTGCTTGACTCAACAAACTAACACCTGCCCCGAGGCGATAGCCTTTACCTTTTACTGATTGAAGCTCTAACCCCCACTCTTGCAACTTTTTTAACTGTTTCCAAACTGCAGCACGACTAACCCCCAAAGACTTCCCAAGGGCATCACCAGAGTGAAATTGGCCATCAGCCAACAGCTTTAATAAAGCATCCATAATGTTCAGTTCAAATAAAATAATTGGGCAGCTTAATGAAAAGCCAATATGATGCAAGTTAGTCCTATCAATTATTTTTTAACTAAGCGACTTCAAACAGGAATGAAGCTCTGGATATTTAAATTGATATCCATTTTTAACTATTTTTGAAGGCACAACTCTTTGTCCTGTTAACAGTACTTCTGTTGCCATCTCACCAACCAACACTTTTAACCAAGCTGCCGGCATCCTAAATTTAAACCAAGTTTTCTCAACTCTACCTAAACTTTCTGCAAATTGCTCATTAGTGACTGGCTGGGGCGCAGTGATATTTACTGCTCCTTCGATATCATGCTGAGCAACCAAATAGCACATCATGGCAATTACATCATCCAAATGTACCCAAGACATCCATTGCTTACCTTCTCCTAATTGGGTTGCTACCTTTAACTTAAATGGAATCTGTAACTGCACCAAGGGGCCACCATTTTTTCCCAGCACAACCCCCATTCTTAATAGACACACTCTTAAGCCATGCTCTTCAAACTTGAGCGCAGCTTGCTCCCACTGATGACATAGCTGGTGTGAAAAGCCATCAACACAACCTGCCTGCTCATCTAACTCTTCATCCGCATGAGGGCCATAGAAACCAATTGCCGAGCCACTGATCAGCGACTGAGGTTTTTGCTCAAGCCTCTGCACTAACGCAAGCAATTCACTAGTTGTATTTAATCGGCTAGATAAAAAACCGGCTTTCTTCTTTTTATTCCAACGACTACCTGCAAGCGGCTCGCCAGCTAAATTAATAATAACGTCTATTTGATCTTTATCAGACACATAGTCCAGCGCAGTAATATAAGTTACTTTACCTTGAATACCTTTGGCTCCCGATGCAATATTTCTAGTTAACACTATTACTTCATGCCCTTGATCAATCAGTGTTTGCACCAACGGCTTGCCAATAAAACCAGTACCACCTGTGATTAAAAATTTCTTTTTGTCATTTAGCTTATATTGCTCAGGAAGAACAATACGGTAGTTCACTGCTTGTCTTGGTTTTAGCAATAACATAGGTAGCAACATAGCCAATCCTACGGGCATATTTAAATAAGCATGAACTTCTATGCCCCAGTAAAGAGAAATGCAAGTATCAAGCACAAGCCAAACAACGACCGCTATACAAATTGCTTTTTTGAGTAGAGAACCTCCGTCACACCAATATTGATGCACTGCTACTGTAAATAACACTCCCCAGCTGGCAACAGTGACCCCAAATAATTGCAACATAGTGCCAAGTAGATCAACTTGATTAGCAGCTTGAGTAGCATCAAACTGCTTAAATAAATATTGAGTGTAAGCAGCAAACAGCTGAGTATTTGCCAATACAGCAAATAAAAGACCTAACAACACATGGGAAATACCAAGAAAAATTAGCCAGCGATAGATTAGTTGCTGCATTTAAAAATACCCTGTTAGCCAGTTTGTTTTATTTGCCAAGAAAACCAAAGAGTCTCAGAAAACAAAAAAGGGTTAGCAGCTTTGCACTACTAACCCTTTTTTTTAAATGAATAAACTTCTAATCCCAATTTAACACAACTTTTCCTGACTGACCGGAACGCATGATATCGAACCCCTGCTGAAAGTCATCAACATGAAAGCGATGGGTAATCATTGGGGTCAAATCCAGTCCGGACTGAATTAAACTGGCCATTTTATACCAGGTTTCAAACATCTCTCTGCCGTAAATACCTTTAATATCAAGCCCTTTAAAAATGACCTCACTCCAATCAATAGCCATTTCCCCTGGTGGAATCCCCAGCATAGCGATCTTGCCACCATGATTCATATTTTTCAGCATGGACTTAAAGGCAACAGGTACACCAGACATTTCCAGGCCCACATCAAAGCCCTCTTCCATTTTCAGCTGCTTCATTACTTCTTCCAGCTGTTCTTTAGCTACATTAACCGTGCGGGTAGCCCCCATTTGCTTGGCTAAACTCAGTCGATAATCATTAATATCTGTGATTACTACGTGCCGTGCCCCCACATGCTTAGCAACAGCTGCAGCCATAATACCAATAGGGCCTGCACCAGTAATCAGCACATCCTCTCCCACCAAGTCAAAGGCAAGTGCCGTATGTACTGCATTACCAAACGGATCAAAAATAGCTGCTAATTCATCACTAATTTCATCTGGCAGCTTGAAAGCATTAAACGCAGGAATAACTAAATACTCTGCAAAAGCGCCATCACGATTAACCCCGACACCTACAGTGTTTCGGCATAAATGGCGGCGCCCAGCCCGGCAGTTACGACAATGCCCACAGGTAATATGGCCTTCCCCAGAAACCCGATCACCAATCTCAAATCCAACAACTTCTTCACCAATACCAACAACTTCCCCTGCATATTCATGGCCTGTCACCATTGGCACCGGAATGGTTTTTTGTGACCATTCATCCCAGTTATAAATATGAATATCAGTACCACAAATCGCTGTTTTATTTATTTTAATTAGCAGATCGTTATGACCAACTTCAGGCTGAGGCCTGTCAGTCATCCAAATACCTTCTTCCCGCTTGAGCTTGGCTAATGCTTTCATGCCATCCTCTTAATTAAATAATGTTGAGGGCTTTTCCTACTTCAATAAAAACTGCAACTGCTTTATCAATTTGCTGTTTGGTGTGCCCAGCACTAATTTGAGTCCGAATTCGCGCTTGACCTTTGGGTACCACAGGATAACTGAAACCAATCACATAGATACCTTTTTCTAACATCATATCCGCCATTTGGGCAGCCAAAGCAGCATCACCAATCATCACAGGGATAATCGCATGATCTTTACCAGCCAAAGTAAAGCCTGCTTTTTCCATTTCTGCACGGAAATAAGCAGCGTTATCCCACAGGCGCGCACGAAGATCACTACCTTGTTTCAGCATATCCAACACTTCAATAGAAGCAGTAGCGATTGAAGGTGCAAGTGAATTAGAAAATAAATAAGGGCGAGAGCGTTGGCGAAGAATATCAATTATTTCTTTCCGACCCGAGGTATAACCACCAGAAGCACCACCTAGCGCCTTCCCTAAAGTACCAGTAATAATATCAATACGATCAATTACTCCCGCATACTCATGACTGCCACGGCCATTTTCACCAACAAAACCTACCGCATGAGAATCATCAACCATTACCAAGGCATCGTATTTGTCAGCTAAATCACAAACTGATTTAAGATCAGCAATAATCCCATCCATAGAAAATACACCATCAGTAACGATTAGCTTAAACCGAGCTCCTGCTTCATCAACTGCTTTTAACTGAGCTTCCAAGTCAGCCATATCATTATTGGCATAGCGGTAACGTTTTGCTTTACACAAGCGAACCCCATCAATAATCGAGGCATGATTTAACGCATCAGAAATAACGGCATCTTCAGTGCCTAAAATCGTCTCAAATAAACCACCATTTGCATCAAAGCAGGAGGAGTAAAGGATAGTATCTTCCATCCCTAAAAATTCACTTAATTTAGCTTCTAAGCTTTTATGAATATCCTGGGTACCACAAATAAAACGAACTGAAGCTACACCAAAGCCATAACGATCCAGACCTTTTTGTGCAGCCTCAATTAAGCGGGGATGGTTAGCCAAACCTAGGTAGTTATTGGCACAAAAATTAAGAACGTGCTCACCACCAGCAACTTCAATATTAGCCTGCTGCTGCGAAGTAATTACCCGTTCGCCTTTAAATAGCCCCTCAGACTTGATACTGTCTAGCTCACTACTTAAATGCTCTAAAAATGCTTGATTCATCCTTCTATCCTCTGCTCCACTTTCATTGCTGCGATTCTAACGCTTTTAATTAAAACAAAATACAACAACTAATTTATTAACAAAGGAGAGACTAACAAATCCACTTGTACAGGCAAATAAAACCAATTGTTTCTGGCTAAAGGGCCTATTGCCTATGCTATACAAACATTAGGAGTGTAGAACTCAAAGGGGAAAAGAGCAGCCGCTCCCCCAAAGCAAAAAACCCCCAGCACAGAGTGCTGAGGGTTTTGGTATTAGGCGCTTGACGATGACCTACTCTCACATGGGGAGACCCCACACTACCATCGGCGCGGAGCGGTTTCACTACTGAGTTCGG